>JAQBWE010000070.1 GCA_027625315.1 Planctomycetota bacterium | reverse complement strand
GGCGGGGCCACGCGCGCTAGGCTGGTCGCCGCTGCTCGTCGGCGCACGGAACTCCCGCCCCCCGCCGTCATAGTCCTTGTCCTCACGCGGCTTCTCGCGCTCGTCCTCCGGCAGCGGGTCCGTCTGGTCTGAGGTCTCCTCCGCCGGCTCCGTGAACGGTCCCGACGGCTCGCCGCCGAACTGCTCGCTGAGCGCGTCCTCCAGGGTACTGCCGTGGCCGAGCTTGCCCTTGCGGCCCTTGATGGAGCCGATGCGAGCTAGGACAAGTTCCTCGACGGTGGCGAACTCGCCATCCCAGTGGGCGGAAGGGTTGAGATGGCCGTCCAGCAGCGTCTGGCTGTGCCGGCGCGTGCGACCGAAGTCGTCGTCGCTGACGCGGCCCGGATCGGAGAACCCGTGGTCGGGGTCGTGGCAGGACGCGCACGAGCGCGCCCCGGACCGGCTGATCGCGGGGTCGAAGAAGAGTCGACGGCCAAGCGCCACGAGCGCTTCGTCGCGCGGTGAGGTCGCGCGGCGCGGGGACTTGGCGTCGTCCTCGGCGACGACCCGATCGGCCGCCACGAGGGCGCCGAGCAGGCCGAGGCAGAGCAACACGGACAGGCTGGCAAGCGTACGCATGGAAACTCCTGACTGTGGTGCAGTCGGGAGGGGAGCAAGCGTGGGGCCGTGCTCGCAGAGGCGAGCAATGGGGCCCTGCGGGCCTACGAGGCGCTACGAGATGGTAGCAGGGCCACCGAAGGGCCCCGCCCTGCTGCGGTCAGGAGCGGCCCAGGAACTCGCCGGTTCGGCTGTCCACATTGACCCACTCACCGTTGTCAATGTGCTCCGGCACCTTGATGACGAGGCCGGTCTGGAGGGTGGCGGGCTTGGTGCGCTGGTTCACCGACGCGCCCTTGATGGCGGGCGGCGTGTCGGTGATCTGCAACGAAACGGAGTTGGGCAGTTCGAGGCCGAGAATCTCGCCGTCGCAGCGGAACGCGATGATGCCCTCGAGATCGTCCTTGAGGAACCCCTTCTCCCACTCGAGGTCGCCCTCGTGCAGGGCGAACTGCTCGAAGTTCTCAGCGTCCATGAAGTGGTACATGTCCTGCTCGACGTAAAGGAGCTGGACCGGGCGCTTCTCGTAGTCCGGCTCTGCGAAGCTCTCGCCGCCGCGGAACGAGACGTCGAGCTTCTGGCGCGTCTTGAGATTGCGCAAGCGCACGCGCGTGATCGTGTTGCCGCCGCGGGCCGTGGGCGACGAGACCTTCACCGTTTCGACGGCGCAGGGAGCGCCTTCGTACTCGATGATGACGCCCTTCTTGAGGTCGTTGGTGCTGAGCATAGGGGGGCGATCCGGTGCCGTAGGAGGCTGCGAAGGTAGCCCCGGAGATCGCCCGCGCCGCTTTTCATCAGGGGCTCGGCCCCCGGCGGCTCCGAACCCTACCGGAGTTCCTTCATGAACTCCTGCTCGATGGTCCCGAACCCGTCGAAGTACCAGCGGGTCGAGACCTGGTAGGAGCGGACCTGTTCGGGCTTCCACTGCTTGCGCCAGGTGACCTTGCCCTTGGCGTCGCGGGTCTCGACCACGTAGTTGTTGCCCTCGCGCGTGCGGTACACCCGCATCGTCTGATCATCCGTGAAGCCCCAGTATGGCTGCGTCTCGCCGTGGATCCAGAGCTCCCACAGGGTGTGGTTGACCATGCGGGCCGAGACGTCCTGCCCGACGAGGATGGCCGCGCCGAAGCGGATGTTGACGTCGGCGTAGCCGTCGCCCCGGTAGCGAATGCGCGTCATGCCCGCGGACGGTAGCCACTGGCGAAGCTCGCGCATGCGCGGATCGTTGCGGTGCTGCTCCCGCATGGCCGTGTAGTCGCCCACGTCCACCGTGCGACCGACCTGCGCGCTGATGCGGCGCTTGAAGCCGGGGCTGAGCGTATCCCACTCCGACTGGTGGTCGTTGCGCGCGAACGCGCCCTTGAAGCGCGCGAGGGTCTCTTCCGGCTTGCCGCGCACGGTCGGTTCCTGGCCACGCGCGACATGCGGTGCGGCGACGAGTGCCAGAAAGCAGAGGAGTGCGAGCGGCGCGGGGCGGATCAATCGGTGCATGGAGAACCTCAGAGGATGAGAACGGAGCCGACTCTACCGGCGAGTGTAGGCCCTGATGTCGGCTGTGCGAGGTTCGGACGTTGGCCTCAGCCCCAGCCCGGCCCTATTCCGCACCTCCGTCCACTCCTGCCGCCGAGCCCAGGGTCGATCACTGGTGGTGGACCGTGCGCTGTCCGTCCCGCGTGTTCGGCGTCGCAGCGCTCTGATCGGCGACGCGCAGCCGAATCCGCGCAATAGCCGCGGCTATGCAGCCAGCGGCTACGCCGGAACGAGGCCCCTGGCTACGCCGGAACTAGGAACGTCCCGTAGCGCGCCTCAAAGCGCGCCATGATCTCGCCGAGCGTTGCGTGGGCCTCGACGCACGTCAGCACGGCGGGCATCAGGTTCACGGTCCCGGCCAGGGCGGCGTCCAGGGCCCGCAGGCTCGCCGACGCCGCGTCCTCGTCGCGCCGCGCGCGGAAGGCGCGTACCCGCGCCACGGCCTGGGGCTCCATGGCCGGGTCCAGGGCGAATTCCACGGCGTCGGCCGCGTCACCCACCTCGAACCGGTTCACGCCGACCACGACATCCTCGCCCGACTCGATGCGCCGCTGCGCGTCGTACGCGCTCTTCTCAATGCGCTGTTGCGGGAAGCCGGCCTCCACCGCGGCGAGCGTGCCGCCCAGGGCGTCGATGCGCTCAATGAGCTCGCGTGCGCCGGCCTCGATGCGGTCGGTGAGATCCTCGACGAGCGGGCTGCCACCCAGCGGATCGACGACGTCCGTGACACCGCTCTCATGGGCGAGTACCTGCTGGGTACGGAGCGCCAGCACGGCGGCGGCTTCTGACGGCAGGTTGAGCGCTTCATCCCGACCATTCGTGTGCAGCGACTGCGTTCCGCCGAGTACGGCGGCGAGCGCCTGGATCGTGACGCGGACCACGTTGACGTCGACCTGACGCGCCTGCAGGGTTGAGCCGGCGGTCTGGGTATGGAAGCGCAGCATGAGGCTGCGCTTGTCCTGCGCGCCAAAGCGCTCGGCCATGATGGAAGCCCAGAGGCGCCGGGCGGCACGGAACTTGGCGACTTCTTCGAACAGCTGGTTGTGGGCGTTGAAGAAGAACGACAGCCGCGGCGCGAACTCGTCCACCTGCAGGCCGCGGGCGAGTGCGGCATCCACATAGCCGATGCCGTCGGCCAGGGTGAACGCGACTTCTTCGACGGCCGTCGAGCCCGCTTCGCGGATGTGGTAGCCGCTGATGCTCACGGGGTTGAACTCGGGGAGCTCGCGCGTCGCGTACTCGATGACGTCGGTCACGATGCGCAGCGACGGCTGGACCGGCAGGCGCTGCGTGCCGCGTGCGATGAACTCCTTGAACATGTCGTTTTGCACGGTGCCCCGGAGCGCCGCGGGCGCGACACCCTGCTTGCGCGCCACGGCGATCAGGAACGCCAGCAGGATGATGGCCGTGGAGTTGATCGTCATCGAGATGCTGATGCGATCGAGCGGGATGCCGTCGAGCAGCGTCTCCATGTCTTCGAGCGTTGCGATCGAGACGCCGACGCGCCCGACCTCACCCGCGGCCATGGCGTCGTCCGGGTCGTAGCCGATCTGCGTGGGCAGGTCAAACGCCACCGACAAGCCCGTCGTGCCCTGCTCAAGGAGCGCACGGTAGCGGCGATTGCTCTCCTCCGCGGTGGCGAAGCCTGCGTACTGCCGCATGGTCCACAGGCGCCCGCGGTACATCGTCGGCTGCACGCCGCGCGTGAACGGGGCCTCACCGGGCACTCCGACGCGTTCGTCAAAGTCCGGTGTGGAGGGCTCGGGCGCA
Organism: Planctomycetota bacterium; assembly: GCA_027625315.1. Taxonomy (GTDB): domain Bacteria; phylum Planctomycetota; class PLA2; order PLA2; family JAEUHO01; genus JAHEIK01. Next base: position 9,697 of record JAQBWE010000070.1, on the reverse strand, counting down.
TAGCAGGGGGCCAGCTCAAGGCCGGAAGACGTCACGAAGCGCGCGAGGCGCTCGGGATGACGCGCCGTGGCCTTCGCGTACGTGGCCTCCATCCAAGTCTCAAGCCGGCTCTTCGTGCGCTTCTCGCCCATGTGGCGGTTGTATCCGGCCCGCCGGTGCGATGCCCGTATCGTGCGAGGCGCCGGCCGCTGCGGGGCCGCGCAGGCGCTCGAACGCCACCTGCTACCGGAGCGGGTGCGCCCGAGTTAGCGGCGCGCCCCGCGTGGGGGCGGCAGCGCGCGCAACTTGGTCAGCGCCTCGTCGAATGCGCGCGGCGGCGTTGCTTCGAATGCCACGGCTTCACCCGACATCGGATGGGGAAAGCCCAGGCGCCACGCGTGCAGCATCAGGCGATCCACCAACTCCTCGCCTGGATGGCCGGGCAGTCCGTAGATCGTGTCGCCGACGATTGGGTGCCCGAGATGCTTGAGGTGCACGCGGATCTGATGGGTACGGCCCGTGACGGGCCGGCACTCCAAGAGCGCGTGGCGCGGCATGGCCTCAGCAACGCGCCAACCCGTCCGGGCCGGGCGCCCATCCTCGCGCACGCCCATCTTGGTGCGGTGATGCGGCTTGCGGCCAACGGCCGCATCGATCTCGCCGGTCACATCGCGCGGGATGCCGTGCGTGCACGCGAGGTAAGTCTTGGAGACCGTGCGCGCGGCGAACGCCTCGGACAGTCGCCGCTGGGCGAGCTCCGTGCGCGCGACGACCATGATCCCCGACGTCTCCTTGTCGAGGCGATGCACGATGCCCGGCCGGTCGGAGCCGCCGAGCTCGGGCAAGTCGCGCATCCGGTAGGCGAGCGCGTTGGCCAGCGTGCCGTCGCGTTGGCCCGCACCCGGGTGCACGGTGAGACCCGTGGGCTTGGAGAGCACCACGACCGCTTCGTCCTCGTAGAGGATGTCGAGCGGGATGTTCTGGGGCTCGAGGTGCGTTGTACGCGGCTCCGGGATCCGGATGACCACCTGCTCACCGCCCTCGACACGCGTGCTCCCCGGGGGGGTGGCGTCACCTACGCGAACCCGTCCGGCGCGAATCCAGACCGTGATCTCGGTGCGGGAGCGCTCAGGCAAGCGGTCGGCGAGGGCCCGGTCCAGCCGTTTGCCGCGGGCTTCGGGGCCGAGCACCAGCTCGACCACCTCGCTGTCGGGACCCTGCTCGGGAATGGGAAGGCTCCTCGTGCCGTTGCCGTATGGGGCGGCCGGACTGTTGTACCCTCCCAACCGCCCAGAGCCGCTTGCCAGGAGCATCGCCGTGACTGAAGAGAGTGCTACCGACGAACGTGCACCCACGACCACAGCGGGGACAGGCATTACGTCGGGCAGTGCCACCACTCCGCCGTGGCGCCGCTTCGCCATCATCGGCGGCGTGCTGGCCGTCGTGGGCATCGGCCTGTGGTTCGCTTTCGGCGAGCGGTTCCTCCTGGGACTCCACGTGAGCGGGCTCCACAGCAACGACGGTCGCACGCGCGCCGCCCACGTGGCGGCGCTCAAGGAGCATCCCGACAAGGAGCTGGTGGTCGAACTGCTGCTGGATGCCGTGGCTGACGACGACTATGCGTTCGATGTGCGGCGCCTGTGCGCCGACCTCGTGCACCGGCAGTTCAATCGCCTCTCGCGGCTCGAGCAGATCCTGCGCGGCTCGGCGAGCGTGCACACGCGCGGGGTCATCCTGCGCTCCCTCATGGTCGAGCAGTACTTCGAGGATGAGATCGTCTCCGTGCCGGCGTATCGCGTCCGCGAGACGATTGATGAGTGGCTTGCCAAGCCCGGTGACTTCACGCGCGCCGACGCGATCCAGCTCGCCGTGCGCATCCAGTACGCAGAGGCCATGCCGAAGATCCGACCCCTCGTGCGGCGTTCGGGCTCCCCGAGCGCGCACAGCCAGCAGGAGCGCGACGTCATGATCGCCGCCGCGGGCGCCGCGGAGCAGTTCAAGGACTGCGAGGCCCTGGGGAGCCTGCTCGACATCGCGCGCGACGATCCCGATCTGCTTGTGCGTCTGCGCTTCATGCAGATCGCCGATCGTGCGAGTGGCGCCGGGCAGCCGTGCGCAGCGTCCATCTCAGAGGACGCCTTGAGCGAGCTCGTCCTGGCGGCGCTCGCCGACCCGGCGCACGAGGTCCGGATGGGCGCGATCCTGATCCTCAGCCGCAGCGCGGAAATGGCGAAGTCAGCGCTGCCGCAGCTGCGCGCGATCGTGGAGGGTCCGGCCGTGCATCAGGGCCGCGACACCGGGCCTGAGCGCCGCCACGCCCTCGAGGCGCTGATCGTGGCCGGTGATCCGGACGACATTGCACGCATCCCCGCGGCGTGCCTCGACTCGTCGGTTGAAGTGCGCAGCACGGCCGCCCGCATCATCCGTGCGTTGCCGGATGCCGCCTTCGAGGGCTGCTGGATCGGGCTGCTCGAGGACGAGACGGAGAACCAGGGGCTCTGGCGGGACGCGCTGGACTTCTTCTACAAGTTCGCCCGCATCGGCCAGGGTCGGCTCGGGTTTCCGCCGCGCATGTCGCACAAGGCCGTCAACGCGCCCCTGGAGTGGGACGCTGATCTCGCCAACGTGTTCGGCGGTGCCGAACTCACCGTGGCCGAAGACGACGGCACGTTCATGCGCATCTCGCGGGGTTCCATCACCGAGGCGCACTTCAAGTGGTGGGCGCGCCGCCTGGGGCTCGAGGACGAAGCCGTCGACCAGGCGACGGCTGCCCGCCAAGCTTTCTACGCCGCCAAGCGTCGCGGCGACGCGGCGGCGGCCGAGGCCGCGCTAGCGAGTGCGCCGCGCGCCGTGGGGCTCTGGAGCTACGAGGACGCCTGGCTCGCCAGCCGCTCGCGGTAGCTACTTGCGCTCAGGCAGCGGCCAGCGGATCTGCACCCACGCGGCGTCCTTGATCTTGTCTTCGATCCACTCGCGGGCCTTCCTGCGGGCCACGACTTCGCGCACGTAGAGGTCGACGCTCTCGAGCGTTCGGCCGGGACGCGGACCGACCCGGCGCATCACGCACACCTCGGCCAGAGTCTCGTACGGCGCTGAGACGTCGCCGTCGCGATGCCGCGTGGCCTGCTGGTAGTGCACCCGATCGTTGTCAGTGTTCGTGAGTCGCAGCGTGCGCGCGCGCTGGCTGCGATCTTGCTGCATGTTGACGCTGCTCGCGACCCGCTCGTACGCCTCGCCGCGGGCCAGCTGGTTCGCGAAATCGGTCGCGATCCGGCGTGCCTCGCCGAGCGTGCGGCCGCCGGACGAGAAGCCCTTCTTCTGCGAGAAGCCGATCTCGATCACGTCAGCGAGGATGTAGGGGCCGTACTGTCCCTCCTCCTCCTTGTCGAACTCCGCCTGGACCTCTTCAGCCGTCACGTCGGCCCGCATCTGGCGGACGAGGCCCAGCAGGCCGCGCGCGTAGCGGCTGTTCATCACGTCTTCGATCGTCATGTTGAACTGCGTCTCGAAGCGGTCCTTGAACGAGACGGTCTTCCATACCTCGTCGCGCTTCAGTTCACGCTCCAGCGGCCAGAGGGCCTCCAAGTGGTCCACCTCCGCCTTGAGCTGTTCGTCCGTGAGGCCGACCCCCTGCATCGTCATGAGGGCTGTCTTGCACTCGCGATCCAGATACTCGCGCACCTGGTTGCCCGGCAGGCGGATGACCAACGCGCGGCCGTACTCCATCGTGGTGATGGGCGTTCCGCTCACCGTCGCCGCGACGCCGGCGCCCAGATCCTTCGGGCGCTGCTTCTGCTGCAGGTGGTCGATGGTTAGGAGGCCGTACTCGACTTTCGTGTGCTCGCGCACCTTCGCGATCACGATGCCGATCTGCTGGATCCGCGCGTCCTCATTGGCGGGCACGTTCGGACCGAGGTACTTGGGATGCTTGGCGATGCGTTCCTTGCGGAGGATGTGCCAGAGCTGCTCGCGAAACTCGCTCTCGGTCGTGCCCTGCTCCTCGATGGTCTCGCGCAGGGTGCGCGAGCCGCCGGAGCGTCGCCGGACCTTCGTGTCGAGGTCGTTCCAGAGCGTCTGAACGTCCACGGCCTGCACGACGATGCCGAGCGTCTTGCACTCCAGCTCGCACATGCGCTCCTCGATCAACTGCTCGAGGACCTGGCGCGCGCCGCTGCGCTGCCGCTTGAGGTCGGAGAGTGACTGCTGTGACGCCGCGTAGCAGAAGTTCTCGAACGTGAGGTGGCGGCCCTCGCGATCCTCGGGTCCAGCCCGAACGATGGCGACCACCCCCTCCGGCAACGCAGCCGGCTCCTCCGCGCTGAGCGGCGACACGGACAGCGCGAGCAGCAGGCCAGCTGCTAGGAGTGCGCGTGCGAAGTGCACGCCGCGGTGGGGGGCTTGGTAGGTCATGGGATCGTCACAAGTCCTTGTCTGATAAGAGCCTAGGAGGTCCGCAGGGGGGGGTCAAGACACGCGCGTGGGCTTGACCTTGGACGCCTTCGGCTGCACCGTGCATGGGTTGCCAATTGCGGAGGTACCGATGCGCCACGCCAACCGACCCTACCTTGCCCTCGCAGCCGCCATGATCGGGCTTCTGGGCCTTGTCGCGTGCTCCTCCGGCGGCGCCGGAGCGAACAAGCAAGCGCCGGCCTCAGGCTCCGCGGCGGCCAATCTCGGCCCCCTGGCGGATGTCACGCCCGCGTCCCCCCAGGCCGCCAAGCCCTCGGGGCCCGCCATCCAGGTCGTCTGGGAGGCGCTGGCCAGGGAGCGCGAGCTGCTCGAGACCTCGCGCTTCCGGCGCAAGGGTCAGCCCCTGCCGCCGCAGCGCATCGTGCTGCTGAGCGAGAGCCATCCTGAGGCGTCCGGCGTCAAGAGCCCGCGTACGAAGGAAGAGCGCGAGCGCAACAGCGGCAGCGCGGTGCTCTCCGACCGCGACATGCAGGAGTTCCTTGCGGGCCTGCGCCGCCAGGGCTTCTTCCGCTACGCGCGGCCCGGCGGGTTCGACGACTCGCTCGTTCAGTCCGACAACGCGCGCGGCCGCATCATCGTCGAGCAGGACGGCTCCACCTACACGCTGCTCTCGCTGCGCGGCCAGGGCGGCAACCCCCAGACGCGTGAGATCCCGAAGATCTACAGCGAGACGAAGCAGGCGGTCATGGTGCTGCGCAACATGACGCCCACGCTCAACGTGTCGCACTACGGCTACTCGGGTACGGCCCGATAGCCCACATGCCCGCCGCGCCGTACGCGATCCTCATTCCCGCGCGCCTGGGCAGCGAACGCCTGCCCCAGAAGGTGCTGCTGCGGGAGTCGGGCAAGTATCTCGTGCAGCACGTCTATGAGCGCGCCGCCGCCGCACCCGGCGCGCCGCGCGTGCTCGTGCTGACCGATGACGGGCGCGTCGAAGAGGCCGTGCGCTCGTTCGGCGGCGAGGTGTTGCGCACGCGCGCGGACCACACCTCAGGCAGCGACCGCTGTGCCGAGGCGGCGGCCACGCTGACGGAGGCCGTCGTCGTGAACGTCCAAGGCGACGAACCGCTGCTCCACCCGGCCGACCTCGGCGCGCTGGCCGAGGCGGCGGCGCAGCCCGGCACCGACATCGCCACCCTCGGCTGGCCGTTCGAGGACGCCGCGGCCATGGAGGACCCACACGCCGTGAAGGCAGTGCGCGGTCCCGACGGGTTCGCGCTCGGGTTCACGCGGCAGGCGGCCCGGGCCCGGGCATTGGGCGGAGAGATCCTGCACCACGTGGGCATCTACGCGTTCCGGCGCACGCGGCTGCTCGAGTTTCCCGGCCTGCCGCGCACGGCAGGGGAGCGGGAGGAGCGGCTGGAGCAGCTGCGCGCGCTGGAGCACGGCTGGTTGATCGCGGTGCTGGATGCCTCCGCGCCGGCGTTCGGCATCGACGTGCGCGCCGACTACGACCGCTTTCTGGCGCAGCAGCGCGGGATCTAGCGCGTCCGCCCGGGGATCGAGCGGCGGTTGTCGGAGCGCCGTGTAGCATTTGCTTTTCCCGGGAGACATCGACGTGACGAAGTACATCTTCGTGACCGGGGGCGTGCTTTCGAGCCTCGGCAAGGGACTCACGAGCGCCTCGATTGGCCTGTTGCTCGAAGGCCACGGCTACAAGGTCCAGCACCAGAAGCTCGACCCCTATCTCAACGTCGACCCCGGCACGATGTCGCCGTTTCAGCACGGCGAGGTGTACGTCACGGAGGACGGCGCCGAGACCGACTTGGACCTCGGTCACTACGAGCGCTTCACCGAGAACGCGGTCCTGACGAAGGACAGCAACTACACCAGCGGCAAGATCTACTCGACGATCCTCGCGAAGGAGCGCCGCGGCGACTACCTCGGCCGCACGGTCCAGGTGATTCCCCACGTCACCGACGAGATCAAGAACGCGGTTCGTCGCGGGGCCGCCGGTGCCGACGTACTCATTTGCGAGCTGGGCGGCACGGTTGGCGACATCGAGAGCCTGCCGTTCCTCGAGGCCATCCGCCAGTTCCTGCTCGACGAGGGTCGCGAGAACACGCTGGTGGCGCATCTCACGTACATCCCGTGGCTGCGCACGAGCGGCGAGCTCAAGACCAAGCCGAGCCAGCACTCCGTGCAGAAACTGCGCGAGATCGGCATCCTGCCCGACGTCCTCCTGTGTCGCACCGAGAAGGAGCTGCCCGAAGAGGTCAAGAACAAGCTCTCGCTGTTCTGCAACGTGGCCCGCTCGCACGTCATCGAGGAGCAGGATGTTCCAACGAGCATCTACGAGCTGCCCCAGATGCTCATCGAGCAGGGCTTGGACCGCGTGATCCTCGAGCGCCTGGGCCTGCCGGTGCGCGAGCTGAAGCTCGACAAGTACCACGCGCTGCTCGGTCGCATTCGCAACCCGAAGGCGCAGGTCGAGGTTGCACTCGTCGGCAAGTACGTCGAGCTGGGCGACGCGTACAAGAGCGTGAACGAGGCGCTGTACCACGGCGGCTTCCATGCGGAGGCCAAGGTCCGCATTCGGCGCGTGCCGGCTGAGAAGGTCAAGCCCGACACCGTCGACGAGCTGCTGAGCGGCGTCCACGCCCTGGTGGTCCCCGGCGGGTTCGGTCGCCGCGGCATCGAGGGCAAGATCGAGGCCGTGCGCTGGGCGCGTGAGAAGCGCGTGCCGTTCCTCGGCCTGTGTCTGGGCATGCAGTGCGCGGTGATTGAGTACGCGCGCAACGTGCTGGGCTGGACTACGGCGAACTCCACGGAATTCGACGAGGAGACGGCCTACCCGGTGATCGATCTGATGCCCGATCAGAAGGGCCTGGAGAAGGGCGGCACGATGCGCCTGGGCGCCTACCGCTGCGCGCTGCGCGCCGACACGCTCTCGCGTCGGGCGTACGGCGACGAGATGGTTTCAGAGCGTCACCGGCACCGGTACGAGTTCAACAACAAGTTCCGCGAGCAGTTGATTGCAAAGGGGCTCGTGATCGGCGGTACGAACCCCGAGCGCGATCTCGTGGAGATCATCGAGTTGCACGACCACCCGTACTTCGTGGCGGTGCAGTTCCATCCGGAGTTCAAGAGCAAGCCCACGCGGCCGCATCCGCTCTTCCGCGAGCTGATCGCGGCGGCGTTGCGCTATCGCGGCCTGCCGAGTGCGGCGGAGCGTACGGCCTCCGAGGTCTAGGCTCTGTTTGGAAAGCCCCCCTCCACGCCGGAGGTAGGGCGACGCGCGCCGCGAGCCTCCGTAGGAACGCGGGATTGGGGCCCGTCGGCACGCGATCGGGTTCGTGGGGCGAGTCCACGGCCCGCAGCCACGAAGCCGTACGTGCCCGGCAGGACCGGCAGGCGCTTGCTAGCGCAGGTCCATGTCCACGACGACCTCGCCTTCGCCCTCGATGACGATCTTGTCCTTGATCCCGGCCTGGCCGGCACCGGCCATGACCCGCATCGAGCTGGCGACGATTTCGAACCGCCCGGGCCCCAGGCCCTCGAGCACCACCTCGGCCTCTCCGCGGGAGTTGATGGAGCGAATGTGGTCTGGGCCCGTGAGCGCGCGCGCGTAGGCGTAGATGCGCGGCGGGTCCTGCCCTTCGGGCACTTGGAGCCGGATGCGCACGCGTGCGCCGGCGGCCGTCGCGATCGGCCCCAGCTCGACGCGGCCGGTGATGGCTCGCTCCCCGAGGAGGACGGGCGCACGATTCGGCGGGTCGATGACGACCGTCCAGTTGCCCGCCGGGATGCCCGTGGCGACCAACGTGTCGCCGTCGCGCGAGCACGTCACGCGGCGTGACGGCTTGCCTTCGGCCGCGCCCTCGTAGAGCAGCACGCCCACCAGTGGCTCGCCGGCGTGCCGACTCTCCGGCGGCACGGGCTCGAGCCGGAAGGCAAGCGACGCGCCCTCCACGAGCCGCAGCACGACGCCCTCCTGCGCGCCCTTCACCTCGACCACGCCGCCTTCGGGCGCTGGCAGCAAGCCGGGATGGGTGACCTCCAGCACGACCGGCCCGTCTCCCGCGATGCGCAGCTCGAAGGTGCCGTCCGCCCGCACGTTGGATTGCCGCAGGCCAGGATGCTCGTTCCCCGTGGCCCCGTCGTGGCGGAGGGCGACCCGGGCGGTTCGTAGATCAAAGCCAGCGGGCGCGTCCACGCGCCCGCGTACGAGCCCGGCCTTGGACAGATCCAGGTGCACGACGCGCTCGTCGCCCATCGCCAGGGTGAAGGGCGGGGTGCGCGCGTTGTTCACCGCATCCGCGACCTCGTACTCGCCGGGCTCGTGCGGTCCGAGCCGCCGCACGAGCCAACCATCGCGTGCGCCGAGGTCCGTGTTGACCATGCCTGCGCTGTACACGCGAAACCCCATCGCCGAGGCACCCACACCTACGACCTGTGCGCGGTGGTGTCCGTCCGGCGGCGGACGCACGTGCAAGAGCACGTAGGCGCCGGTTCGCAGGACCACGCGCGCGCGCGTCACGCCGTCGGCATCCGCCTCGCCGAGGGCGATCACCTCGGGCAGGTACTCGGCCGCATGGAAATGGAGTTCCTGTTCGGCTCGTCCATGCACGCGGAGGTGCAGGACACCCGCGGCCGGATCCTCCTCCACGTCGAGGGTGCCCGCCGGGTGGGCGTAGGACGGCGGCAGCCGCGCTTCGCCGTCGATCACGATCGTGAGGTCCACCCGCCGGCCGCTGGGTAGTTCGGCCTCGATCGTTCCGCCTTCCGTCTTGAGGTTTAGCGAGCCGATGGCCAAGCCGCCGTACGACGCCTGGGTGCGTGCCACGAAGAAGTCCACGAGATGCTCGTAGCGAATGTCGAGTTCGAGTTCGCCGGTCTCGGGCAAGGCCTGGGGCTGAACGATCACGTTGTTGCCTTGATTGCGCGCGCTGACCCACCAGCCTGTGGCTGGCGCGCCGTCCGGTGTCTTCAGGCGCACCACCACACGCCGCGGCCGCTGGAATACCACCTCCCGCCCCGTGGCCTCACCCATGCGGGCGAAGAGATGCGCGTACGCCCCGTCCGGTGCCTGCACCAGGGTGTGCATGTGCATCGGGGAGCAGCCCTCGGCGACGACATGCCCGTCCTCCACGCGCACGGCCGTCGGCAGCGAGATCGCAAACGCCCCGGGTGAGGCCTCCGCCGTGAGCACAGTGCCCTCCGGCGGTGCATGCGGATCGCCCGCCGCGATGGGCCAGCGGACGGTGCGCGGGCGCTCCAGTCGGATCGTGTGCTCCGTGTCGGCTAG
>JAQBWE010000069.1 GCA_027625315.1 Planctomycetota bacterium | reverse complement strand
CCGCCTGCGAGCGCGCGGCGAGGCCGGACGCCAGGTCGAGACGCGCATCGCGTGCGACATCCTCAACCGGATGACGGGACTCGGGAGGCCCGAGTCCGTGGCGATCGGAGCTTGAAGCCGAGAGCCCCGGGGGTAGATCCGCCACCGGCGGATTCATGCACCAACGCCGTCCTGCGCATGGAGATCCCCGCAGACCTGGCCGTGCTCTCCGCCTGCGAGACCGGCACGGGCAGGGTCGTGAAAGGCGAAGGCATCGTGGGCTTGACCCGCGCCTTCATGTTCGCGGGCGCGCCGCGTGTGATCTGCTCGCTGTGGAAGGTGGACGACGAGGCCACGAAGGCGCTGATGGTGAAGTTCTACGAGTTGTGGAACCCGAAGGACGGCAAGAAGGGGCTGGGCGTGGCTGCCGCCTTGAAACAGGCCCAGGAGTACGTCCGCGATCATCCGAACGGCAAGTGGAAGCACCCCTACTACTGGGCGGCTTGGGTGTTGTGGGGGCTGCCGGATTGACCTGGGCGAGCGGGTGTCCTCGCACATCTCGCCTGGCCACCTGCCTGGCCACCTTGGCGCCCATTCGTTGCATCTGGATGCCGCTCGTTGCCGGAATGAGCACGAAGAGCCGCTAGACGTTCCCGAAGCAAACTGCCCAGAATCGCCAGCGGTAGCGGCATCGGGCGGCAGAAAGGTGCAACGAGCGGCAGGGAGAATGGAGCGCCCGATCGGGTTCGAACCGACGACATTCAGCTTGGGAAGCTGACGCTCTACCAACTGAGCTACGGGCGCGCTCGGAAGCCGCGATGAAGGTAGAGACACCCCCCCAGCGCGTCAAGCCGGGGGGACGAGATGGGACGCCCCGGCCCAGGCCCGCTACCCTGGCCCCCCAGGAGTCCCCCCATGAGCATCCGCCTCAAGCTGATCCTCGGCGCCCTCTTCTTCCTGCTCCTGTTCGTCGCCGTGTTCGTCGTCACCTCCAGCGTCACCTCCGACCAGAAGTCCGACGCCGTCACGATCAGTCTCGCCAGCCGCCAGCGCATGCTCGCCGAGCGCATGTCCAAGGAACTCCTGGCCTACGCCGAGGACCCGGCCGAGGAGACCTGGGCAGCCCTCGCCGGCACCTCCATGACGTTCCAGGCCACCCACCGCGCCCTGCTCAAGGGCGGCCGCGCCCCCAACGATATGCTCGTTCCGGCCAGCAACGAGGACACCGGCGAACTCATACCGCTCAAGGATGGTCTCACGCCTGCCCATGTCAGCGCGACCGACATCCCCGCCGCCGTGGACGCCATCAACCGCAAGCACCTCGAGCTCGTGGACGCGCAGTACAAGTCCTTCACCTCGGCGGCCGGCGGCGTCAAGACTGCCGCGCGTGACGCCAAAGACCAGGGCGACCTCATCGTTTTCCAGATCCCCCAGGTCATGTCGCGCCTCGAGTCCGCACTCACGCGCGCTGTCGAAGCGGCGCGCTCGGACATCCTCAACGATGACGCCAAGAACGAACTCATCAAGGTCACGCGCTACGTCTCGCGCCAGCGCCTGATTGCGCAGCACCTGGGCACGCTCGCCCTCAACTTCTTGCGCCGACCCATGCCGGAGGAACGCGAAGAACTGCGCGCCGGGATCGCCCTCTTCCAGGAGTGCCACGAGAGCTTGACCAACGGCGGGCCGATCGTGATCGATCTCGAGGATCCCGACTCGACGGAACTCCTTGCCGGCGCCGTCGACAGCCGGCTGCTGGAGCGCCTTCTGGACGTGACCTCCGCCTGGAACGAACTGAGGGGCATGCTCGACCGGCTTCAGACGGCCGGCACCGAAAGCGCCGGCGCGCTTGAACGCGCTTTGCGCCAGACCCCATTGATCGTCGAAGCCATGGGGCATGTCGTCGATCGTGAACAGATTCTCTCTGAGCAGCACGTCGAGACGATCCAGAACGTCCAAGTCGTAGCGCTCGTCCTCTGCTTCCTCTGCGTCCTCGTCGCCGCGCTCCTTGGAAACCGCATCGGCAAGAACGTGAACGAAGCCGTCGGCATGGCCCGGACCATCGCCGCGGGCGATCTCACCCAACGGTGTCACCGACTGCGCTCAAAGGACGAGACGGGTCAACTGGTCACGTCACTCAACACGATGAGCCAGCACCTCTCCGACCTCGTCGAGCGCGTGCAGCAGTCAGGGACGGCCGTCAACGCCTCGGCCGGCCAGATCGCCGCCTCCTCCCGCCAACAGGAGTCAACCGTGAGCGAGTTGGCCGCCACGGCTACTGAGATCGCGGCAACGTCGACTGAGATCTCGGCGACAGCGAGCGAGCTGCTCGAGACGATGCAGCGCGTGAGTGACGTCAGCAGCCATGCCGCCGTGGCCGCGGGCGAGGGCAAGGAATGCATCGAGCAGATGCGCAGCACGATGGACCGCATGGTGGAGAGCACCGGCAGCATCACGACCCGTCTCGCCGCCATCAGCGAGAAGACCGCCAAGATCAGCACCGTCGTTACGACGATCATGAAGATCGCCCAGCAGACGAACCTCATCTCGCTCAACGCAGCGATCGAGGCCGAGAACGCAGGTGAACTTGGCCTTGGCTTCGCCGTCGTAGCCAAGGAAGTCCGCCGGCTCGCCGACCAAACAAGCAAGGCGTCCCAAGGCATCGAGCAGATGGTCAAGGAGATGCAATCCGCGGTGGCCACGGCGGTCATGGGCATGGATGGCTTCTCTGAGGACATCCGCAACGGCACGACTGCGACCCAGGCCGTCACGGGCCAGCTCGGATCGATCATCGATCAGATCCAGCACCTAGCTCCGCAGTTTGACTCCGTCCGCGAGGGCATGTCGGCGCAGGCCACGGGCGCGATCCAGATCGCCGAGGGCGTGCGTCAAATCGTCGCCTCGTCGGAAGAAACTGCCGACTCCGTACGCCAGACGACTGCCGCCATCGATGGCCTCGCCGCTGCCGCGCGCGAGCTGCAGGACGGCGTCTCGCGCTTCAAGGTCTCTGCGACGACCTACTAGGCGCTACGGGAAGTCGACGAGCAGCAGGCTGACGTCGTCGTCGAACTCCTCAGCGGCTCGCACGGAGGTGGCCGTCTCGATGATGGCATCAAGCGTGCGAATCGTGGGCGTATCGAGAGTTTCGAGGAACTCGTCGTGCGTCCGCACCCGATCATCGTGGCCGCGCAGCTCATAGACGCCGTCGCTGTACACAAACAAGCGCGCACCGACGGACACCTCGCAAGTCTTCGTGTGGTAGGTCAGCACCTCGAGGACACCCGGCATGGGACCGCCCGACGGGAGCAGTTCGGCTCCTCCAGCCACATCGGGCGAGCGAAACAGGATGGCCGCCGGATGTCCCGCGCCCGCCCACGCGAGCGTGCGCGTCGAGAGGCGGTAGACGCCATACCAAATGGTGAAGAACTTGCCGCCGTGCTCCTGCGTGCGGAAAGTCGTGTTCAGGCGCGTCAGCACCTGGCCGGGGTCCCGGAAATCGGTGTCGGGCAGTGAGCGTCCGCGCAAGGCGTTCATGACCGACACGCCCAAGAGCGCGGAGCCGACGCCGTGCCCGCTCACGTCGAGCAGGTACACGCCGAAGTGATCGTCATCCAGCCAGTGGTAACCAAAGGCGTCGCCTCCGAGCGAGGCGGAGGGCACGAAGCGCCAGTCCACGACGACGCGATCGGACGTGGGCGCCGGCAGCAGCGACTGCACGTAGCGCGCCGCCTCGTCAAGGTCGTCGGCCATCGCCTGACGACTCTTGCTGAGTTCGCGGAAGGCCTCGTCGCGCTGCAGCAAGTTGATGTAGCCCTGACTATGGTGCCGGATGCGCGCCAGCAGCTCTACCGGATCGGGGAGCTTGACCAGATAGTCGTTGGCGCCGTTTGAGAACGCCTCCGCTTTCGTCGCAGGCTCTTCCTTCGTCGACAGCACGATGAGGGGAATGCCCTGAGTGATCTTGTCGGCGCGGAACCGCTTCACGAGCTCCAATCCATCAAGCTGCGGCATGACGAGATCTGAAAGGATCACCGTCGGCTTCTCGGTATGAGCTCGCTCGACTGCCTGGAGCGGATCGTTGCAGTAGTGGAACGAGATGTCCGGGTGACCCGCGAGCATGCGCCGCACGGCTTCGCCAATGATGGGCTGGTCATCCACGAGCAGCACCTTCACGGCGTGCTCGGTCAGGGCGACCTTCGGCTCCGCAGCCCCGCCCTCCGCTTTGACTTCGTTTCCCACGTATCTAGCCCTTTCCGCTGTCGGGTGTACGGCTCGCGCTCTCCAACCTTCGCAGGTGGCGAGCGGCCGCAGCCCCCAGTTCCCCCACGGGCAGCACGCAATCGGCGCCACCCTGCTCATTCGCCGCCCTCGGCATGCCCCAGACAACGGAGGTCGCCTGGTCCTGCGCGAGCGTTGCCCAGCCGCCGTCGCGCAGCGCCTTGAGGCCCTTGGCGCCGTCCTGCCCCATGCCGGTGAGAACCATGCCCACGCCCGGCGTCGGCCAGTTGCGTCGCAGACTCAAGAAGAACGCGTCCACGCTCGGGCGATACGGGTAGTCCTTCGGCTCCGGCTCATAGCGCATCCTGCGCGCGGCCGCCATCACGAGATGATCGTCACTCGCCGCGACCTGGATCACGCCGGCCTGGGGCGCGTCACCCTCGCCCACGCACACACCCGGCCAGCCCGTCTGACCGGCCAGCCACGACACGAAGCCCGGCACGAAGGACTTGTCGAGATGCTGCACGACGACCACCGGCGGACGGAAGTCGGCCGGCATGCCGCGGATGACGTCCACGATCGCCTGTGGACCGCCCGTGCTGGCGCCAATCACGACGAGACGCTCCGCCGGCTCCGAGGGCGAGGGGAACCCGGCCGAAGACTTCCGACGGGCGAGCTTCTCCAGGACAGGTGTGCCCCCCGAGAGGCGCTGGATCGCGCGCATCTTGCGCACGACCGGCTCCGTGTTCTCCAGCGTTCCATCCGTGGCGAACGTCGGCCCATTGACGGCATCCAGCGCACCAGCGCCAAGTGCTTGATAGACCTTCGTGAGATTGCCCTCGACTGTCGCGGTGACGACGAGGATCGGGCACGGGCACGTTTTCATGATCAGCCGCGTGGCCTCGACGCCATCGACGTTCGGCATGATTAGGTCCATCAGAACGACGTCCGGCGTGTCGGCCGTGCACATCTGCACGGCCTGCTGCCCGTCCTCCGCGACCCACGCCACACTGGCGCCGTCGGCCGCATCGACCAGTCGCCGCAAGGCGAACTGGGCGAGCTTCAGATCGTTGACGATGCCGACCCTCACTCGTCGTCTCCTGCCATCGGCTCACCGATCAGGTCGACAACCTCGCGCACGAGCGTCTCGTCATGGAAGCTGCTCTTGGTGAGGTACGCATTCGCGCCAGCCTCGAGACCGCGCATCCGATCGGCCTCGGACTCCTTGTACGACACGATCATGATGGGAATCGCGCGCAGTCGCGCGTCATCACGAATGCGCCGCACCAACTCGATGCCGTTCATGCGCGGCATGTCGACATCCGTAACGACCAAGTCGTAGTCCTGCGCCCGCAACGTGTTCCACGCGTCTGCGCCATCTACGCACACGTCGACGTCGTAGCCGCGCCCAGCCAGCAGCTTGCGCTCGACCTCGCGCACCGTAATGGAGTCGTCGACGACCAGCACGCGCTTGCGCTGACGGCGCGATTCGCTGCGGGCGCGACTTGTGGCCCGGATCGTGCGTAGGCGCCCGTCGTGAAGAAGCGAGTCGACGGAGCGCACGAGGTCTTGCACGTCCACGATCACGATCGGCTGTCCCTCGGCATCCAGCGCCACGGCCGAGACGTTCGCTACCGCGCCAAGCCTCGGGTCGAGCGTGCGCACCACGAGGCTCTGCTCACCGAGGTAGCGGTCGATCGCCAGGCCGTACTCCGCGTCCGCCGACTTGACGATCACGACGTAGAGCGTATCCGTCGGCTTGCGCTTGCTCTTGAGCCCCAGCACCTCGGCCGCGGGCACAAGGCCGATCTCGCGACCACCGAGCTCGAAGCTCTGGCGATTCTCAATGGAGCGAATCTGGGCGACTTCGACGCGCACCAGCGACTCGATGTGGGTAAGCGGAAAGGCAAAGGGCTCGCCAGCCACCTGAAGCACCGCCACGCGAATCACCGAGCGCGTAATCGGCAGGATCATCAGGAACCGGAGGCCGTGCGGCTTGCGGCGCTCGGCTCGCACTGTGCCGCCTGCGTCGCGCACCATGGAGTGCACGACGTCCAGGCCGACGCCGCGTCCGGAAATCTCAGTGACTTCCTTGCGTGTAGAGAACCCAGGCAGGAACAGGAACTCCATCATCTCCGATTCGGAGAGATCGCGCGCGATGTCATCGCGAATCATGCCGCGCTCGACGATGCGACTGCGCAACGCTTCGAGGTCAACACCCCTGCCGTCGTCCTCGACGCGAATGTCGAGCATGCCCGCGTGATGGCGCGCCTCGAGGCGCAGCATGCCTACGTCGAACTTGCCCTTGGCCTGGCGCTCCGCCGGGGTCTCCAGCCCGTGGTCGCAGGCGTTGCGCAGCATGTGGTTGAGTGGGGCGTCCAAGCGCTCGAGGATGTCGCGATCCACGGGGACGTCGCGGCCCTCGATCTCGAACTTCACGTTCTTGCCAAGCTCACGGGCGAGGTCGCGCACAAGCCGCGGGAAGTTCGTCACGCCCTCAGAGAACGGCCGCATGCGGCTTGAGAGGACCTGCCGGTACATACGACCCGCCAGGTCCGCGGCATGCCGGGAAGACTCGTCGAGTCGCTGGGTGCGCTCCTGCAGCATCTGCAGCGCAACCTCCGTCTCCCGCCGCAGCGACTCAAAGGGATCGGGATCCGGCAGCTCGACGCCCTCGCCCCGCAACCGATCGCGCGTGGCCGCCAGCTGCGCGTCCAGCCGGTCGAGCAGTCTCCGCACGGCGTCAAAGGCGTCCGTGTGCTCAGCCAGCCGGCGCGCCTGCACGACCGACTCGCCCGCATACGAAAGCATGCGCGTGAACACCTCGGGGTCGATGCGGACGGCCGTGGCCGGCGCCCGCGACGGTGCCGGCGCCGGTGCCGACGTAGGCTTCGGCTTCGGAGCCACGGGCTCCGCCTCGACCTCGGTCGTCGGATCCGCTGCTGCCGCCTGACTGACTGCAGCCGGAGGCGCGGCGGGGGCGGGCGGCGCCTCAACCGCTGAGCCATCGGCGGCAGCGGTCAGCCCGCCGACGAGCTTGGCGATGTCCGCCTTGCGCTCCTCGAAGAAGGCGTCGGTTTGCCCCTCTTGGAGCTCGCCGGTCCTGCGCAGCACGTCCGTTCCAGCCAGCAGCAGATCAATGGCTCCACCACCGAGCAGCAACTCTCCGTGCTGCGCCTTGACCAGCAACTCCTCCATCGCGTGCGCGAGCCCCACGACGCCGTTCAACCCCACGATGCGGGCGGCACCCTTGAGGGAGTGCGCCGCGCGCATCAACGGCTCGATCAGCGCGGTGCTGGACGGCGAAGCCTCCAGATCGACGAGTCCCTGCTCAAGCGTGGCGGCATGCGTCTCCACCTCGGCCTTGAACAGGTCGAGCATCGAGAATCCACTGAGGTCGTCGGGCGGCGGGGTCACGAGAGGCTCCGGGAGAGGCCTTCGAACAGGCGCCGAGGCTCGATGAGGGCGGCAGGCCCGGCGGGGGTCTGGATCACGCCGTTCGTGAAGTGCACTGCGCTCTTCGCAACCGTGACCTGCGAGGTTCGCACGGCCTCGGGATCAAAACGCTCGAAGTCCAAGACCGCGTCAACGAGCAGCGCCCAGCGCTCGCCGCCGCTGCGCACGACGAGCAGCCGGCGCGCATCGCTTGCCTGGCCCTCGGCGCCTTCGACCGCGTCGAGTCCGAACAGAGCATGCAGGCTGACGCAGAGGTGAATCTCGCCACGCAAGCTCACCAGCCCGCGGAACACGTCCGTGGCCCGACCGGGAAGCGTACGAATCGGAACCAACGGGTGGACCTCGACGACGTTCTCCGTGGGCACAGCGAACAGCTCTTCGCCTACCTTGATAACGCCCGCGCCAAAACGGCCGGACCCATCGTCCTTCTCGAGTTCGCGCCGCAGCGCCCGTGACCACGCATCCAAGTAGGCGGGCGCGGGCTCTCGCGAGAGCAGGTGGGCCGCGTGGTCCTCCGCCTGTAGGTCGCCGGTGGGCTTGCGATCGGGCTCAGCTTCCATGCTGGCCTCCCTTCACCCTGGCCGCCTTTTCGCGCAGGCGCCGCGCGTGAGTCCGCTCGCCGCGCGCATCATGCAGCAACGCAAGCTGCATGAGCGACGGATAGTGACTGGAGTCGAGATACAGCGCGCGGCGTAGCGCGCCCTCGCAAGCCTCGTCGTCGCCCCCGGCGCTTTCGACAAGTGCCAGGAGGTGGAACAGATCGGCCGTGAGAGTCCCCGTGGCGACCTCATCAAGCAGCAACGCTCGCGCCGCATCGAGTCGACCCGCGTCTGCGAGGCGTGCGGCCTGCGCCATGGGGTTCTCCGCCTGCGTGCGTGGCCGCGCGGGCTCCACGCGGCGCGGCTCCGGACGCATTGCCTCGGACCGCATTGCCTCTGGGCGGGCCGCCGGGGGACGAACCGGGGCAGCGCGACGTGTGGGCCACACGGGCGACGGGGCCGCCGTCGGCGCGTGCGGCACATGCCGACACGCAAACGCCTCAGGCGGCGACTCCATCGCCATGCCGATTGCGCGTAGCGCGGCGACTTCGGCGTGCCCAACGAAGAGAAGGCCGCCCGGCACGAGGAGCCGCAGCAAGCCCTTCAGCAGGCTGGTGCGCGCAGTCGGCACGAGATAGATGAGCAGATTGCGGCAGAAGATGGCGTGGTACGAGCGCGCCTGGACGCTCGGGCCCACGGCCAGCGCATCCTTGACGCCATAGTTGATGCGGTCACGCACGTCGGGCGACAGGCGGTAGCCGTCCCCATCCGGAGTGAACCAGCGAGCGATCTGCGCCGCGGGCAGCCGATCCACGCCGCGCGACCGATAGCGACCGGCGCGCGCATACTCGATGGCGCGCGGACTCAGGTCAAAAGCGTCCATCTGGATGCGGGCCGGGTCGGCCCCCGCCTCGTAGAGCGCCATCAGGACTGAGGCTGGCTCCTCGCCTGTCGAGCAGGCGACGGAGAGCACGCGCAGATCCGCTTGCGCATCGCCGGCGAGACGCTTCGCGCCCTCGCCGGCCAGCAGCGTGAAGGAGGCCGGGTAGCGAAAGAAGCTCGTCTCGTGCACGAGCAGGATCGACACGAGCTCGTGGAACTCAGCCGGATCCATGACGATGCGGTTGGCGTAGCGCTCGATGCCCTCCAGCCCCGTCGCCGCCATGCGGCGCTTGATGGCCGAAGCCACCCCGATGCGACTCAACGAGTCCGGATCGATACCGCACCGGTCGACGAGCAGTTCCTGGATGCGCTCGAGGCTCATACCGGCTCACTCCCAGCCGCACGGACGACCGTGGCGAGAGTCTCAGGCGGGATCAGGTCTCGCACCTGCACGAGCTGCACGAGGCCATCCTTGTCGCGCAGGATGCGACCGAGCCCGCTGGCTTTCGTCGGGCTCGGATGGGAGCCCTGCGCGTCGGGATCGAGCGTAGTGACACGCGTGACGTTCTCGGCCAGGATGCCGAGCATCGGACGATCGTGTGTGCCGACGCCCCAACGGGCACCCGAGTTCGAGAGATCGCAGATCAGGATGCGATTCGCAAGCCGCGGCGGGCAGTCCCCCCGACCAAACAGCCGGCACAGGTCGAGCACGGGCACGACGAGCCCGCGGTACTCGATCACGCCACGCAGCCCCTCCGGCGCCGACGGCACGGGCCGCGCAGCGATGCCGGGAATCACCTCAGCCACCGACTGGGTGTCGATGGCGAAGCGTTCCGATCCAACGTAGAAGACGACGGCTTGCATGGATGACATCCGCTCGGGTCAGCCCTCGAGACGGAACTTTCCCAACTCCTGATTCAGGGCGTTTGCTGCGCTGCGCAGGTCCTCAGCTACGGAGGCCACCTCGCGCAACGAGGTGACGGTCGTCTGGACCGTGTCGTTCAGCGAGCGCATGGCATCGTTGATTTGATCCGCTCCTTGCGCCTGGCTGCGCATGCCCTCGCTGACACCCTCGAAGCGACCTGAGATGCCCTCGACCTGCTCGATGATCTCCGCGAGCTGCGTGCCCACCTCACCGACGACCCGCACGGAGCGACGGACGTGGTCGCCGAACTTGTCCATCTCCATTACGCCGGCCGACACCGCCGTTTCCATCTCGGCGACGGTCTCGCCGATGTCGAGCGTCGCAGCCGCGGTCTGGTCCGCTAGACGTCGGATCTCCTGCGCGACCACGAGGAAGCCGCGGCCGTACTCGCCAGCCTTCTCGGCCTCGATCGCGGCGTTTACGGAGAGCAGATTGGTCTGATCGGCCACTTTCGTGATCGCGGTCACGACGCTGCTGATGTCGTCGGTCTTGGTGTTGATGACGGCGAGCCGGCTCGAAATGGAACTACTGGAGTCCGTCAGCTGACCCATGGTCGTGCGCATGGCGTCGAGGTTGCTCCGACCTGTGGTAGCCAGGCTTGCGGAGTGCGCAGCGAGGCCGCGCACCTCGTCCATGGTGGCCATGAGCTCTGTGCCCGTCGCGGAGATCTGGTGCACGGACGCAGCGATCTGGCTCGCGCTCGATCCGAAATTCGCGACGGTGGCCTGCTGCTCCCTGCTCGTGGCGGCCATCTCTGTGGAGGTCGACGTGAGTTGCACGCTCGAGCGCCGCACGGCGTGGACCAGCGCGGCAATCCGCGCGACGAAGTCGTTGAACGACTCAGCCAACTCACCAACCTCGTCGCGCGACTCGATCTCGATCCGGGCGGTGAGGTCGGCCTCCGCCTCAGAGAGCTGCTTCATGCGGGCGCCGATCGTCCCGAGCGAGTTGACAAAGGGCCGCATCACGAAATAGCCGAGCGCGAAGATAAGGAGGAGCACGCTGACAGCGATCCCTACCGACAGCGACTTGCCGCGGACGACGGCGCTGGCGGCCTCGTCCTGCATCGCGGAGATCTGCCCTTCGACTTGCGTGATCGCAGCCGCCACGCGCGCCTTGTGAGCCCGGAAGGCGTGCGGCAGTTCATCGGCCAGGAGCCGCGCCATGGCGGCGTCATCACTCTGCTGCGCAGACCGAATGAAGCGCTCCGCGATGGCGACGAAACGGTCACCCTCTTCACTGGCGGCGGCTAGGCTCGCCTTGAGCGCCGAATCCTTTTCGGACGCACGCCAACGATCGCGGCTCGCCTTGTAGGCGGCGAGCTCGGCCTCCAACGCCCCCAACAACTCGTCGCGCTCCTGGGGATTGGCCGCGATGCGGTAGCAGAGCAAGAACGGCTCGACGAGATAGTGCGGCGGCGGCAGCAGGTCGGCGACCAGGTCCTTGTCTTCGGCAATCTCCTCGTAGAGCGTCCCGTTGACCATGACCCGCTCGAGCAGTCCACCCGCGACGAGCAGCAGGGCGACGAAGCCCGCGAGGACGAGGAACCCCAGGAGGAAGAAACGCTGTCGAAAACGAAGATGGCGGAGATTCATGGGCAGGGCTCCCGAGGGCGTGGCCGCGGGAGTGTAACAATCCCGGCCCGCCCAGCGCCCACCCCTGACTAGCGTCGTTTCCTTAAGGCAGCGGGGCGACCCGATCGTTCGTGATCAGGAGCCCCCGCAGGCCTTCCTCGCGCAAGATGTTCGCTCGAATGTCGGCCACGAACGCCACCTGGCCGCGCGCGACGATCTGGAGATCGTCGAGCCCGTCCTCGCGAAGTGCCAGCGTGACCCGCTCGCCCTCCAGCGTGAGCTCGCGCAGCTCGAGCCGGGCCGCGCCGGTCGCGACCCGGCGGACGCCCGGAGGGGTGATGGCTGCGCCCCGCAGGCGAGCCTCCGCCAGCAGGTCCGGTGGGAGGTGCAGCGTGATCGAGCGGGCCCGGATGAGCGTCGGGTAGTCGAGGAAGTGATCGCGCGCGAGTCGCTCCGCCGTCTTGCCCGTGGTCTCCCCGACCGGCCGCGCCTCTTCGCCGCGCCGGCGCGGGATCGCGACCGTCGGCGCCGGACGGACGGGGGCAGGCGGCGGACGGACCGGGGCGAGGTTCTCGAAGGGATCGACGGCCACAGCCCCCGCAGCGGCCGAGGTGGCGCCGCCGTCCCCCGGAGCGAAGCGCCCATGCGCGATCCGCCAGGGTCCGCCGATCTCCTCGTGAGCCTCATCCGGCCGCCACGGACCGGCTCGGTCCGCGACCGGCAACCGCGACGCGGCCACCGTCGGGAGCGAGGACTCGGCCGGGCGCTGGCAGCCGGCCAGAGCCGCAGCGGCCGCGAGCAAGGCGCAGGCGCAGAGTCCGAGGTGAGCGTGGCGCGCGGGCATGTAGGGCGTTACTCGTCCTCGAGCTGGGCACCCCAGCCCGGAGGCTTCGGCAGGCAGACCTTGGGCATCGGAATCGGCTTGCCGCAGCAATCCCCGTCCTTGTCGCCCGCGGCCTCGAGGCGCTCGAGCTCCTTGGGCGGCACGATGATGTTGAGATCCGTCGTCTTGCGCACGATGTGGGGCGTGAGAATGAAGATCAACTCGGTCTTCTGCTTCGTCTCCTTGGTGCGGGTGAAGAGATCGCCCAGCAGCGGGATGTCGCTGAAGAACGGCGTTTTGGCCTTCTCGGTCGTGCTCTGGTTCGTGTACAGCCCGCCGATGACCAGCGTCTCGGCGTCTCCGAGGGTCACCTGGGTGCTGGCGCTGCGAATGGTTTGGATGGGAGCAAACGTGCCGCCGGGGCGGGAGGCGGCCAGTCCCGCGGCCCCATTCACCGTGGGCACGATCGTCAGGGTGACGAACTGATCGCCCACGTGGATCGGCGTGACCTCAAGGCGCACGCCGGTCTTCACGGGCGCCACGCGGAACTGCTCGTTGTTCCGGTCTGCCGAGTTCAGGGCGACGATCGGAATCGTCTCCTCCGTCGACACGAACGCCTTCACCCCCTGGGTGGCGATGATCGACGGCTTGGACAGAACCTCCGCCTTCCCGTTGATCTGGAGAGCCTGGTAGTTGAGCGCGAAGGCGCCGAAATCGATGGCGTTCTGCCCGACGAACCCAAAGCCCACGTTCGTGCCCTGAAACGGGAAGCCCGGCGCAAAGCCCGAGCGCAGGAACGACGGCGGGTTGAGGGTGGACTCCGCACCGCGGAAGAGCGTGTTCGGCCCCGCCACGTTGCGGTCCATGAGGTAGTCGAGACCGAACTCGAAGTTCGAGTCGTAGGTGACCTCGATCACCTTCGCCTCGATGAACACCTGCGGCTGGGCGATGTCGAAGTAGGCGATGACGTCGAGCACAAGCTCAACGGCGTCGGGATCCCCCTCGATCACGAGTTGGTTCGCGTTGCCGTCGAGCGCGCGCAGCGGCTTGAGGCCGGGCAGGGCGCCGAAGCCCATGGCCTGCACGGCGGCGATGATGGACGGCGGGGTAGCGAAGTTCGTACGATAGAAGTACACGACCGTGCCGTCGGCGCGCTCGATCAAGCCCTCGTTGTGGAAGGTGAGCGCTGGCTTCGTCTCGGCGGCGGGCCCTTCCGCCGGGGCGGCAGCGCCTGGTGTGGCGGCTGGCGCGGCC
>JAQBWE010000068.1 GCA_027625315.1 Planctomycetota bacterium | reverse complement strand
CCCCGATAATCCGCTGCATGGGCCCGGAGGACGCCATTCACGAGACCGCGGTCCAGGTGCGCTATGGCGAAGTGGATCGGATGGGCATCGCCCACCACCGCCATTACCTCACGTGGTTCGAGCTCGGGCGCACAGCGCTACTCCGCGACGTAGGCGCCAGCTACCGCGACGTCGAAGATGCAGGCACGCTGCTCGTGGTCGTGGAGACGGGGGTGCGTCACATCCGCCCCGCTGGCTACGAGGACGATCTTGTCGTCCGAACTTGGCTCAGCGAGGCCCGGGGGGTGCGGGTACGGTTCGACTACGAGATCCGCCGTTCCGGCGTCTTGCTGGCGACCGGGTTCACCGTGCTCGCCGCCTGTGGTCCGGATGGCCGCCCCAAGCGGCCCCCGGAAGATCTCGTCCGACTGTTCGAGGAGGCGGCTCGCAAGATCGCTCCGTCCGATGACGTCCAAGGAGCCGCCACCCCATGAACCCTAGCCTTACCGACCCGCTTGCCCCCGGCTCTGTGCTTGCGCCCGAGTCCATGCTCAAGATCGGGCTGCGCCTGGGTCTCGTTCTCGTGCTGGCGTGCGGCCTCCTCGGCTGCCAGGGAGCGGGTGCCACTAAAGCCGCGCCGCCCAAGGCGCCTGAGAGGCCCCTCACGCCGGGCGAGGATCCGCGGGTCCAGGGCCACCTCGACGTATTCGCCCGGGCCGAGTCCCTCGTCACGCGCTGGGACGCGCTCCAAGCCGACGGACGGCTCCCCGAGGCCGACGCGTTGGCGCCGCAGATCCGCGCCGAGGTGGACGGACAGTTCGCCACGTTTGCTCAAGCCGCGCGCGGGCAGTTGGGACCGCACGCGCAGTATCTGGCGACGAGCGCCCTGGGGTTCTCTGGCCTGCCGGAAGCCACCGGTGTGCTCGTGGAACGGCTGGGTGACAACGACGCTCAGCTTCAGGGCAACGCGCTGATCGCCCTAAGTCTGCGCGCCGACCCGCGAACACCCATTGATGCGCTGCTAAACCGCACGTCGCCTTCCATGCCCGTGCCTGTGAAGCGCTACGCGCCGCTCGCGCTCGGCAAGGTCATCGAGGCTCGGCGCGCGGCCGGGGTACCGGAGAATGCCGGCGTAGCGCAGCAGTCGCTCGCGCGCCTCGGTTCGCTTGCCGTCGATCACGATCCCGTCGTGCGGCTGCACGTCGTGCGTGCCCTGCACGCGCTCGGCCACCCCGGAGCGTACGAGTACCTCGCCGTGCTCGTGGCTGACCCGCAGATGCGCGTGCGCTGGGCCGCGGCGGCCGCGCTTGAGAGCCTCGGCGACCCGCGCGGTTTCTCCGGCGTCGTGCGGCTCCTGAGTGACTCGGCGCCGGACTCCAAGCACATCATCCGCGACATCCTCGTGTCGTACGCCGGTCGCCTTCAGGGGCGCCCGCTCACTGAGGCCGACGTGCAGAGTCTCGGCGTCGGCCCGCGCGCGTGGGGTCAGTGGTTCAACGAGTGGGCCCGGGCACGCGGCTACACCCCTGCGCAGTTCGTGCGCGGGGGGACGCCGCCCGCCCTCGCACCGACCTATGCCCCGCCCTCTGCCACACCCTCTGCCACACCCTCTGCCACACCGGGGACACTGCAACCCGCGCCGCGCGCGCTCCAGCCCGCTCCGCAGCCCATTGGTCGAGGCGCCCGCGGCGGCGGCTAGTTTGGTACGCGCCGTTCCGTTGCATCTCGGACGTGCGGCGGACCGGGCTGCCGACTTGCCAGCCAGCCTGCCGAGCGCTCAGATCACGCCGAGCGGATCGACATCCCAGATCTCCTCGACTCCTCCCTTGGGTCGCGGCGCCTTGCGCAAGGCCTCGAGCACGCGGGCGATCTCGCGGTGATCGGTGGCCTTCACCATGATGTGGCGACGATGAAACCCCTGGACGCGCGGAACCGGCGGGATCGCGGGGCCGAGGATGTGCGTCTCGCGCGTCGCGGCGCGCACGATGCGGCCCTGGGTTTCGCGCGCGCGCGAGTCCAGGGCGCGCGCGTCCTTCGCTCGTAGCACGACGCGCAACAGGCGTCCGAACGGCGGATAGCCGAACGTCTCCCGGTCCTCAAGCGCGTAGCGCGCGAAGGCGGCATAGTCCTGCGCGGCGGCCAGCGTGATGGCGGGGTGCCCGGGCATGAGCGTCTGAATCACGACACGCCCGTCTGCGTCGCCGCGGCCTGCCCGTCCGGCTACCTGAGCGAGCAGGCCGAACGTCCGTTCGGCCGAGCGAAAGTCGGGCAGCGCGAGCGCGGTGTCGGCCGAGATGATGCCGACGAGAACCACGTTGGGGAAGTCGAGCCCCTTCGCGATCATCTGCGTGCCCACGAGGATGTCGACGTCGCCCGCCTCGAATCGGCCGAGCACATCCTCGTAGTGCTCGCGTGTGAGCATGCTGTCGCTGTCCATGCGCGCCACGCGTGCGTCGGGAAAGCGCCGCCCGAGCTCCTCTTCGATCGTCTGCGTGCCGACCCCACGCATCGCGGGCCGGGGGAGCGCGCAGTCGGGACACGCGAGGGGCAGGGTCTCTTCGTGTCCGCACAGGTGACAGCGTGCGAGGCCATCGTGACGGTGGAACGTGAGCGTCAGGTCGCACGCCCCGCAGCCCAGGAGCCAGCCGCAGCGCGGGCACGCGACCGAGGTCGCGTAGCCCCGGCGGTTCTGCAGCAGGATCACTTGCCCCTCGGCGCGGAGCGCCTCGCCAATGCGAACCTCCAGCGTGCGTGAGATGTGCCCTTGCCCGAACGCGCGCTCGTCCGGGCTGCCCCGATCGACGACCTGCACGCTCGGGAGGGCGCGGCCGCCGACGCGAACGGGCAGCTCAAGCAGCGCGTAGCGTCCCTCGCAAGCATTGCGGTAGGTCTCGAGCGCGGGTGTCGCGCTGCCCAGTACGACCACAGCGCCGACTTCCTGGGCACGCACGATGCCGACATCCCGAGCGTGGTAACGCGGCGTGGACTGCTGCTTGAACGAGGGTTCGTGCTCCTCGTCCACGACGAGCAGACCGAGTCGCGGCACGGGCGCGAAGATGGCGCTGCGCGGTCCGATGACCACGTCGGCCTCGCCAGCGCGGATGCGCCGCCAAGCCGCGGCGCGCTCGGCCTCCGTCATGGCGGAGTGCAGGACCGCCACGCGGTCGAAGCGCCCGCGGAAGCGTCGGACGGTCTGGGGCGTCAGGGCGATCTCGGGCACGAGCACGATCGCTTGCCGGCCTTGCGCGACGGCGCGGTCAATCGCCTGGAGATAGACTTCGGTCTTGCCTGACCCGGTGACGCCCAGTAGGAGGAACGTGCCGAACTGCTCCGCGTCCACCGCGGCGGCGAGGGCATCGACCGCTCGGCGCTGGTCAGGGGTCAGCTCGTGTGGCGTCGTGCGCGGGGCGGAGCGGGCCGCCTCCTCAAGCTGGTCTGTCACCTCGCGCTCTTCGTGGAGCAGCGCCATCCCCTGACGCACAAGCGTGTGAATCGGTGAGGGGGAGACGTGGGCGGCGCGGCAGAGATCGGCGAGCAGCAACCCCTCGGGATGCGTGCGGAGGCGGCGCAGCACGCGGACCGCGGCGGCGCTCGCCCGCCCCGCCGCTTCGAAGGCGTCGGCGGCCTCCAGAGAACACAGCTGGACGCGTGTGCGCTTGCGACCCTTGCCCTTCTGGCGCACGCCGCGCGGCACCATGGCGGCCAGCGCCTCCCCCAGGGAGCAGCCGTAGTAGCGCGCGATGAACGCGCCCAACCTCAGGAGGTCGGGCGTCAGGGTCGCCCCGTCGTCGGGCGCCTCGGCGACGTCCTTCACCGAGAACTCGGGCTCGCCGTGCTCGAGCGCCGCGACGAAGCCCGTCAGCGTGCGACCGCGGAACGGAACCCGCACGCGGTGGCCCACCTCAGCCTGCTCGCGCTGTGCCGCGGGCACCCGGTACGTGAAGAGGCGATCGACGGGGAGGTCCAGCGCCACGGCGACGTAGGTGCTGTCGTCGGCGGGCAGGAGGGAGGGCGGAACCATGGAGGGGCGATCGTAGGCCCGCCCCGGGACCGCCGCCGGCGGGCTACGGAGTCGCGCTCTTCCAGAGCAGCAGCCGCAGGCTGCGCCCGTCGGTGTAGAGAGCCCCGCGCACATCGCCGCCGGCCAGCGGGGCCAGGAACCCCCCGGGCCGCAGGGCCCGGTCGAGCACTTGGCTCGCACGCGCCTCCGCGAGGAAGAAGGCGGCGACGAGCGCCATGCCCTCGCCCGGCTCCCCTGCGCCGTCCGGCGCCGCGATGGGGACCGGGCCTGTGGCCAAGTGTGCGGTCATGCCTTCGAGGGCTGCTCGCGCGCTGGGACCGAACGTCACGATGTCGATGGCCCCGCCGGGCGCCGCCGCCCCTGGCGCAAACGCTAGGCTGCCGGCGGGCGCCTCGCGCTCCGCTTGCGTGTCGCCCTTCGTGATCGGTGCGCTGTCGGCGGGCAGCTCTGTCGGCGCGCTGGCGAGGGGGGGCAGAAAGGCGCCTAGCGGAGGCAACTCGCCCGAACGCGCCGTGAGGCCCAGCGTCCAGGCGAAGCCCGTTCCCAGGCCGCGCGTCGCCCAGAGCAGTACGCCGCCGCGCGCCGCGCCCAGCCCGCCGAGCAAATCGGCGCCCTCGGTCTCGGGCACGAGACGGACGCCGCACGCGAGCAGCGCGTTCGCCAGGACCCGAACGCCACGGGCCGTCGGCACGTGCAGCCACGCCTGGGCGTCCGATGGCGGGGCGGGTAGCTCAGCCGCGGGCGCCTCCGACTGCTCGGCCAAGAGCTCTCGCAGCGCACCGGCGGCGGGCAGCAGATCGACGCGGATGCGGCCCTCGTCGAGCCAGCCCCACATGCGGACGGTCTGCCACGCCGTCCGGATGCGCTCGACGCGCTGGGCGCCGGGCACGACGGCCTCGATGGTCTCTTGGCCCTCGCGCTGGACGAAGATCGTGCGATGGGGCTCGACGCCCAGCGCCTCAAGCACGCCGCGCCAGGGGTACTGCTTCGCCACCTGCATCGCGTGGCGAACCAGGCCCGGGATGTCCGCGGCGAGCGAGTAGTCCTCGCCGAGATCCTCGCACGTCAGATCACCGCGGCCGACGCGCCGCGTCGCGTCACGGCTGGGCCCCACGGCGGCCCACTCGCCTTGGATATGCAAGTGCTGGGCGCGGCGGATGCGGCCGACTTCGTCCTCGGTGTGCATGAAGGCCTGCTCGAACGCCTTCGGATCGCTCACCCGGAACACAGCCATCGAGGCGTCCTGATGGCTACCGCGAGGGAGCAGGATCAGGTGGATGGGCGCGCGATGGTCCACCCCGGGCAGGCGCGGCACGTTGCGCTCGTCCGCGATGATCTCCCGCACCGGGCGCACCTGCGGGCCGCGCGGGCCGAACGAGGCGCGGTCTAGCGTGTCGAGATTGCGAAAGCGCTGGACGAGTACGGCCTCAGGCGGCGGCAAGTTCTCTAGCGTGGGCTGCGGCGCGAGGAGCGCGTGCGCGCCGGCATAGAGGACGCCCAGAGCGAGGGGCAGGAAGATCCATACGGCGGCGGGGATCGTGCGGAGGTTGGGCAAACGACGCATGCGGTGGTGAGAGATCCTGCGGTCGGGTCGCGACCCCCTGGTATCCCAGCGGGACGTGATGGTACCCGGACTCCGCGCTCTGAGGGACCGCTACGAGGCCGTACTCTTGGACCTCGACGGCACCCTGCTCGATGGCCGTAGCAAGCTCACGCCGCGGACGCATCGGGCGATTCGCGCGCTGGTTGATGCCGGCTTCGTGGTGGTGCTGTGCACGGGCCGCAGCCTCGCCGGCACGCGGCCGACCCACGAGGCGCTGGGGCTCGACACAGCGGTGGTGACGTACAACGGGTCGTGGATCGGCCACCTCGGCCAGCAGCCCGACCACTACATTCCAATCCCCGACGAGCATCTGGGCGAGCTGTTCACCCACGAGCGCGACGCCGTCTTCGCATTCCGGCATCACCAGGAGTGGAAGCACACCGTGATGACCGAACATCCCGATCACGACTCAGTTGCGACGTGGTTTGAGCAGGTCGTGCGCGCCGAAGAGCATCATCACTTGCCCTCCTCCGACCTGCTACGCATCAGCATGTTCTTCTGCGAGACCCAGGTTCCGGGAGCTGACGTGGAGTTCGTGCTCTCGTCGCGCCTGCCTCATCCCACGCGCGGGGCCCTGCGCATCGAGTGCTTTCCCCTCAGCATGTTTCCGCCCTACGCCGACTCGCGGCTGCACCTCTACGAAGTGCAGGGCTGGTCGAGTGGCAAGGCCGAGGCCTTCGCCTGGTTGGAGCATCGGCACGGGATCCCCGCGGCGCGCACGATCGCGATCGGCGATCATCGCAACGACTTGACGATGCTGGCCGGGGCGGGCCTTGCGATCACACCTGAGAACGGCGTCGCAGAGTGCCAGGACCGCGCCCACCTCACGATCGGACACCACGCCCAGGAGGGCATCGCGGCGTGGATCGAGGCCGGCGCACCGCTCGCAGCCCGCCGCGAGCGGCGGGTCGAGGCGGAGCGTGGCGCGTGACGGTCGTTCTCGCGGCTCGGCCCGGGGACGATCCGGCGCGCCTCCTCGTGCGCGGCGAGGCACTTGATCAGCGTCTGTGGCACTTGCGCGAGGTCGTGCCGAGCGCGGAGAGCGCGCGGCGCAAGTTGCACGGCGGCGGCGTGACCGTCGTGTCGGTGGCCTCCGGCCTGGACGAGCTGGAAGCGGCGATCACGTGTGGCGGTGACTTACACGCGCGCGCCATCGTCGTCGATCCCGGCGCGCGTGGGGAGCGGGATCCGGAAGACGCCGTGGATCGTCTCGTGCGCTTGCTCCACGCCCACCATGCAAGCGGCGCCCGGCTGGCGATTCGCAATGGCGCCGGCGCTGACGACCTGCTTGGGTTCGTCGAGACGGAGTGGCTGCTCTCTGAGCTGCCGCGCGTGGCGCTGTGGTTTGACCCGGCCCGGGCGGTGCTGCAGCAGCGCACGGCCAAGGGTCCAATGCCGCAGTCTTGGATCGATGCCTACAGTGACCGCTTGGGCGGGCTGTTCGTGCAAGGGCTGGCGGCGAGCGGCGCAGAGGGCGCCCATCCGGAGGAGGGTGGGCTCGAGTGGGAGGCGTACGAGAGCGCCGTGGGTCGCGCCGCGCCGCGCGTACTCGAGCTCGATCCGCGTCTAGGTGACGAGGTCGTGGTCGACGCGCTGCGCTTCCTGCGTCGCAGCTGAACTCCGGCACCTACTTGCGCAGGCTCTCCACGAGGCGGAAGCCGGTCGAGCGGTGGCGCTCGTCGGGCGGCAGAACGCGGTGGATGTAGATCGCGCCTTGGTCCGGGTCGTCGCCGACCCCCGCGCCCTTGACCAACACCGCGCCCGCGGGCTGGTCGCCCATCGACGTCGTGACCATTTCGCGCGCGTTGCCGAACAGGCCGCGCACGCCGTACGGACTGATGTCGCCTTCGTGCGCGCCGGCGTCGCGCAGGGGCGAGGCAAGGTCCGCCTCTGTTCGTTCGCCGCGCGCACCGTTGGCGATGTCGTAGCCGAGTGCCGCGCCTGCGGCGAGGACCCACTCCGCTTCGGTCGGCAGTCGCAGCGTTCGCCCTGTCTTGGCGCTTAGCCAAGCGGCAAACGCGAGCGCGTCTTGCGCGCGTAGACCCACGACCGGGGCTTGCCCGCGGCCCTGCGTGACGATCGGGGCTCCGTCCTGCTGGGGGTCGGGGATGAACCCGACTTCCGGGGCGCGCGCCTTGCGCTCCTCGAGCTCAAGCGAGGCGAGAAACTGCGCGTAGTGCGTGTTCGTGATCTCGGCCTCGCCCATGAGGAAGGAGCCGACCTCCGTGGGCGCGGCGCTCGGCTGCTGGAAGGGCAGGTCACGTGCCAGCACGCGGCCGCCCAGCACAAGCACGTACCCCGCGGGGATGCGGTCGGGCGTCAGCTCGATGCGCAGCACCTCCAGCGGCGCCTCCTGCGCGTACTTGTTGGCACCCTCGGCGTTGCGCACGATCAGGGGCACGTCCACGGGAAACCGCAAGCCCGTCGAGGTGAACACGTGGTAGCTGCCCGGTGGGAGCGCGTTCTCGCCGTTCGCCACCGGCAACTTGCCGCCAGTCACCAGGTCGCGGGCTTCCAGCCGCGTGCCCTCGGGGGCTTCAACGCGAAATCGTCCGGGTGCGAAGCGGTTGCGGACGAATCCCAAGCGGTCACGGACGGCCTGTACGCGGGCGTCATCCGGCTCGCCCGTGAGGCGCTCGGAGATCTTGGTGGCGGTCGTGTCGAGTGCGACCCAGAGCCGGTTGCGCTCGACCGGGGTGAGATCGGCCGCCACGCGCTCGAGCCCGTCGAGGTTGTCGGAGAGCACCTGGATGTCGGCCTCCGCGTCGGCGACGCGCGTCGAGGGCGGCGCGGCCCCGGCCGTCGTTGTGCCCTTGGCGAGGAGGAGGCCCAGGCACAACCCCCCGACGAGCCAGAGTGCTGTCACGAGATGCGTGCGGACGGCCCGGCGCGCGGACTCGACGGCCGCCTCCTTGCCGCCAGCTTCGGTGAGCGCGCGAACGCGCGTGCCGCCAAGCCAAGCCTGGAGCTCCGTGGCCAGCTGACGGGCGTTCACATACCGATCGCTGGTGGAGACCGCCATGGCCTTGCCCACAACGGCGCGCAGCGGCGCCGGGGTGTTCTGGGGCAGCTCGGAGTAGACGCCGTCGCGCGCGTCCTTGAACAGATGATCCAAGGTCCGCAGGGAGGGGTCCGTCAGGCGCGACAACTGCTCGTCGCAGAGCGCGATCTTGCGCTCGTCGCCCTTGTCTACGGCGGTCTTCTTGGTCTGGGTCAGGGCTTCGATCCGGCGGGCGAGCTCGGTCCGCGAGATGTTCTGCGCGCTGGCAATCGGCGGCTCGCCGGTGATGGCCGTGAAGATCGTCGCGCCAAGCCCCCACACGTCGGTGCGGGCATGGACGTTGCCGCGCACCTGCTCGGGCGCCAGATAGCGCGGGGTGCCCACGATGCCTTCGTCGGCCGTCGTAGGCGCGACGACCGCCTTCGACGCGAGGGCGGCGCCCTTGTCGAGCACCTGGCAGATTCCGAAGTCGATCACGTACGGCCGCAGGGTGCGCGAATCGATGAGCACGTTGTCGGGCTTGAGATCGCGGTGCACGACGCCATTCTCGACATTGGCGACGTAGATGCCGTCCGCGATCGGCAGGATGACCTCGCGGATCAGGTTCTCGATCTCGCCGAGCGTGCTTAGCGGGCCGAAGCGCGCGAGGGTGCCCGCGTCACGCTTCTCCAGCAGGGCTGAGAGCGTCCACGGATTGTAGAGCTTCTCCATGGTGAAGAAGGGGCGGCCGTCGTCGAGCTCGCCGCGATCGAACACCGGCATGATGTTCTGGTGCCGGATGTTGGCCTGCACTTCGATCTCGCGCAGGAAGCGCGTGCGCATGATCTCGCTGGCGTCTGCCGCGAGCACCTTGACGGCGACACCGCGGTTCGTCGTGGGATCGAAGGCGCCGTAGACGGTGCTCGTGCCGCCCTTGCCGATTACGTCCTCCACCGTGTAGCGGCCGATCAGGTCGCCCACCTTGAACTCACCCTCGAGCGGTACAGCGGGCGGCTCGTCCGGAACCGCGGCGCCCGCGCTCGAGTCGGCGCTGGCAGACGAAGGCGGCGCTGCGCTGCTCTCCGCCGCGGGCGCCGGCGGCGTGCCCGCCTGCTTGGCCGCCTTGCCATTGCCCTTGTCAGCGCCCTTGCCTTTGCTCTTGCGCTCGCGCCGCGGGGGCTTATCCCGCCCACGCTTGGACTTCGGGGCAGTGGGCGTGGGGGCTGCCTTGGGTGGCGCTGTCGGCGTCGGAGCCGGCGCGGCCGCTTCCGGCGCGGCGGGCTTCTCTTCCCGGATGCAGACCAGCGCGCCGTCCTCATCGAGGCGCAGCGCGAGGGGTGCCTTGCAGCCTACGCACTGCACGTGCATGACGGCGCCGGGCTTCACCCGGAGCGCATCGATGGCCGTGCGGTGCTTCTGGTTGCAGTCGGGGCAGAAAAAGGCGGGGGGCTTCTTGGCGTCCTCGGTCATGGGCGCATCCTAGCGCGCCGTGCGCGCGGCAGCCATGCCGCGCCGTGGCCGTCGATCAGGCGGCCGGGGGGCTCGACGGCCACCAGAGCCGGAAGGTCGTGCCCGCGCCCGGCGCGCTCTCGAAGTCGATCGTGCCACCCAGGTCCTGCACGATGCGGTTCACGATGGCGAGTCCCAGGCCGGTCCCGCGGGTCTTGGTGCTGAACTGCGGCTCGAAGAGCCGCTCGGCGTGCTCAGGGGCAATCCCCACGCCCTCGTCGCGGATCGTGACGAGCACGCCCGGTCGGCCGCGCCGCGTGGCGGCCGTGGCGTGGAGGTCGACGACACCGCCCCGGGTGCGGTCCTCCGTCGCCTCCATGGCGTTCAGGATCATGTTGTGGAGGACGCGCCGTAGTTCCTCCGGATCCCACCAGACGGGCGGCAGCCCGTCCGGCGCGTCGGCCCGGACCGTCACGCCCTCGGCGGCGGCCCCGGCATAGAGCACGGTGACGTCGCGGACGAGCGCGCCGACGTCTACCTTGTCCGGGCGGCGCTGAGGCAGGCGCGCGAACTGGGCGAAGTCGCGCGCGATGCGATCGAGGCTCTGGATCTGTGCGAGCACGCGCGGGGCGCCCTGGCGGATGGCCTCCGCCGCGCGCGCAGGGTCGCGGGCGAGGTCCGCTTGCATCTGCTGGAGCATGAGGCGCATGGGCGTGAGCGGGTTCTTGATCTCATGCGCGACCTGACTCGCCATGCGACGCCACGCGCTTTCTCGCTCGGCCTGGGCCAGGCGCTCGGTCATGTCGCGCAGCTCGCGGGTCATCGCGTTGAACGCACCGACCACCTGCCCCATCTCGTCAGCGCCTGCGCCACCAATCTCCACGTCGAGCTCACCCGCGGCCACGCGATCGGCGGCTGCCGCCAGATCTCCCAGCGGGCGTGCGAGCCGTCGGGCCGCGTAGATGCCGCCCACGAGCACGAGGACGAGCGTCAGCATGTAAGCCGCCAGCATTACGCTGCCGGTGAGCGTCAACTGCTCCTCGATGCGGTCGGCGTCGTACAGCAGGGGTACGCCGACCGTGGCGCGCGTGGAACCGAATGCATCGAGAACCGGAGCGTAGCCAAACCACACCGCGCGCCCCGCGTAGACAGCCTCGCGGCGAATCGTCTGGCGCTGCTCGAGCACCGTGGCGCGGTAGGCACTCGGCGGCAGCCAAGGCGGGAGCAACTCCGCAACCACTAGGCCCGTGCGGCTGGCGGCCTCCAGGCGTCCGTTGCGGTAGAGCAGCGTGTCATGGCGGCGCTGCGGGGCCCATTCCTCAAGTTGCCCGCTATCGGCCGCGTCGAACACGCCTGAGCCCAGCACTTCGAGCTCGTTGCGCACGCGCGTGAGATCGGTTTGGAGCCGCTCCGTGAGGCGGTCTTCGTGGCGTTTCTGGGTTTCGCGCGCGCTTGCGAGGCCCAGCAACACGAGCGGCACGACCGAGACGACGAAGTACGAGATCAAGATCTTGTGCTGGAGCTGAAGCTGGAAGGAGCGCAGCGTGAACAGCAGGCAGCCTACGGAGGCCAGCAGGCCCAGCCCGACGCCGACGACGACCACGCGTGCGAGGGCAAGCAGCGCGCTACCAAGCGTGGCCGGCTCGCGCCGTACGGCAAACACACCACCGCGTTCCTCGCTCCAGCGCGCTGAGCCCTGCGAGGCACCGTCGTCCCACGTACGTGCGAAGTCGTCGGCATCCAGTCGCCCGATGGCCGTGGGCCCGAAGCTGCCGGGTCCGCGCGGCAGGCCGGGATCGCTCGAGGCGATGACGCGCCCGCCTGAGAGCTCGGCGTACTGCAGCTGGCGTCCCGCAGCGAGGGGCAGGGGTCGATCGGCGTCGCTCGTGGCCGCCAGATCGGCCAGCCCCTTGAGCTTGAGGTCCATGCGATCGGCGACGGTGAACACCACGTGGCCGAGCGCCTCGCCACCTTCGTCGCGCACGCGCACGCGGCCGACCACGCAACGCAAGCTGCGGGCGTCACCAGGCCACACGATCACCTCTTCGTCTTCCTCGCCCGCCGGAGGGCGCGCGACGGGCAGCAGCTTCGGAGGCAGCGTCGTGAGTGAGACCTTCTCGAGCGTGCGTCCACGCGCATCGAGCACGGTGACCACGCTCGGGCTGCGTTGCCACTGCCCGGCCTCGCGCAGCCACAGATGCATGGCGATGCCTTCTGGGCGACCTCCCGCCGCGGCATCACGCAGGGCGGCCGCGAGGAGCGGATCAGCGCGCGTGTCGGCCAGCGCCGCCGCGACACCGGCCTTCGTGACATCCTCGCCTGCGAGCAACTCGTCAAGCGAGGTCGTGAGCGTCTCGCGCTCGCGCTGCGCCACATGCGACCACAGCACGGGGTACGCCAGCGCCACGGCCAGCACGCTCAGTACGAGCACGCGACCTGGTAGCGCCATCGCGAGCCGGCCTTCGCCGCGTCCGGCCGCCAGCGTAGCGATAGCGACCAGGGCGTAGCCAGCGACGTGCGGCGTAGCGAGCCAAGCGGTGACCGCTCCCGTCGCGACGAGCGCGCCGAGTAGCAGGAGCACACGCGTGATCTGCGGTTCGGCATCGGGCAGCGAGCGCAGCCCACGTCGCAGCACGATGTGCGCGACGAGATAGGTCGTGGCCGTGATCGCGACGAGGCCAAAGAGCATGAGGGCGGGCGGCGCGGCCGGGATGAATGTGTTGGCCTGGAAGAACGGCGTCTGGCCACCCCAGACGGCCGCATCCACGGCCAGCAGCCAGAGCGCAACCGCGACCGCCGATGTCAGCACGGCGAGCAGCACCGTGCTGCGCCGGCCCAGGGCCGAGCGCGGAATCGGAAGGTGTCGGAAGGCGTAGGTCACGCAGATCACACACAGCAGGTACGTCACGGCCGAGAGCGCGAAGTCGCCCGGCGAGGCGAGCCAGCCGAGCAGCGTCTCGACGGCGAACTCAGTGGGGGAGAACGCGTCGCGCAAGCCCGGGAAGCGCGCGGGCAGGTCGAGCACCTTGACGGCGCCGCGCGCCAGGACCACCCAGCCGCCGAGCGTGAGCCAGCGCAGCGTGGGATTGGGCACGCGGCGACGCAGCAAGGCGACGAGCGCCAGCGTGGCGAGCAGCAGCGCGACGAGCCATGCGAGGCCGCGGCTGCCGGCCTGTTCGATTTCGATTCGCTCACGCAGTACGGCCAGGTCGTGCACACGAATGTCGGCCACGAGCACGATCAAGCCCTGAGCGTTCGCAATCTCGAGGCGGCGTTGACACGTCTCAGGGCAGTCGGCATCGGGCGGCGAAGCCGGGTGCCGCAAGGTCACGGCGCGCAGGTCCAGGGGTTCGAGCCAGAGCCGCTCGAAGGGTGCCGCGGCAGCATCCTCCGGCCCGACTTCCTCAAGGAGCGAGGTGGCCGTGACCTTGCCGCTGCCAACCGACTGCGGTCCGACAACGAGCGCGCGAACGAACGGACCTGCGTGGTACTCGACGCGGCCTTCACGAAAGGAGCGGTGCCAGGGCGCGTGAGCAGGCAGCGCGCCCAGCGCGATGGGTCGGCCTGCCCACCAATCGGCGTCCTGTGTGCCCGTCTCGACGAGGAGGCCCGTCAGTCCGGCCTGCGCGCGGATGTCCTCTAGTGTGTTCCAGCGCTCAGCGGCCGTAGTCGCGGCGAGGTCGGCGAATGCCGAGCCGACCTCGTCCAGCGCCGCCTCGCACGCCGCCACCCGGCGGCGTAGG
>JAQBWE010000067.1 GCA_027625315.1 Planctomycetota bacterium | reverse complement strand
TTCGCCGCGCCCGGGTCCGCATCCACGAAGCCGCACGTGCTCGACAGGACACCTGAACGCTTACTACAGCAGCGGATCGCGCAGGGTGGCGTAGGACTCGAGCACGGGCCAGCGAGGCAGCGGCTCGGCGCTCGCCACGAGCAGGTGCGGCTTGTCATACTCGGGCGACACCCGGTAGTGCACGTGGACGGCGTCCCAGGGGATGCGGCCCTCGGCCTCCAGTCGGCGAATGTCGTCCAGGAACGGATGCCGCGTCCAGTTCTCCATCAAGACGACGGCGCGCCGCGCCGTACGGAACATGCTTCAAGACCGCGCAGGTGCGCGTCCCCCGTGTGGATGTGCAT
This sequence comes from Planctomycetota bacterium, assembly GCA_027625315.1. Classification (GTDB taxonomy): domain Bacteria; phylum Planctomycetota; class PLA2; order PLA2; family JAEUHO01; genus JAHEIK01. The sequence goes on along the minus strand of JAQBWE010000067.1, from coordinate 13,690 downwards.
CAACACCGCCTGGGTGTAGCTCACGTCCACCGGGGAGTCGTCCGGCCCGAGCGGCTCAGCGATGTCGTGCTGGCGCACGTGGGCGACTAGCGCCGGATGTCGCTCCGCGAGAACCGCCAGCTGGCCGCGCGCGCGATCCAGGCCCCGGGCTTCGAGACCTGGCAGGAGCGTGCATAGATTGGCGAGATGATCGCCGCCCCCACAACCGAACTCGCGCACGCTGGCGGGCTGGAGCTGCACGATCGTCTCGTAGAGCAAGCGCGCGTTCGGATGGAGCGGCTTCTTGTCAGGTGACGCTTGGCGCAGCGATCCGTCCGCCAGTTCGTAATCGCCGGCCGCCAGGATCAGGGTGAACTCACGCTCGAGCTCCTCCAACTCCTGACGGTACTTGTGGTCGTACAGCATCCAGTCGAAGTCGTCGTCGCGGCGCAAGCCGAGGACGCGGCGTAGTCGATGGAGCAGGCGGTAGCGGAGTGTCTTGCGCACCCCACGAGCCTACGGGCACGTGTCCGCAGAGCCGCCGCATCTTCAGATCCGTCGGCGCCATTCACGGATCGGCAAACCGGTCGACCAGGTGCCTCTACGGAGCCTGCTTGCCCGCACGCTTGATCATCATCGTACGCCGCGCCCGCTCCTTCGCCGAGATGCCCGGCTCGTCGGGATCCAGCAGCTCAGGCGGCGCGGCCTGGGGGGCATCCGCGGGCGCGGGCACAGCGGCGGGCGCCGCGGCAGCCTGCTGCGCACGCTTGATCATCATGGTGCGACGTGCCTTCTCCTTCGCGGAGATGCCGGGCTCGTCGGGATCCGCCAATTCCGGGGCGGGGGCGACAACCGGAGCCGGAACCGCAGCGGCAGGGGCGGCGCCGGCTTTCTCGGCACGCTTGATCAGCATCGTGCGGCGCGCCTTCTCTTTCGCGGTGATCCCGGGCTCGCTGGGATCGAGCCGCTCGGCGGCGGCGGGCGCAGGCGGGGCGAGCGGCGTGGCGCCTGCCTTCTCGGCGCGCTTGATCAGCATCGTGCGCCGCGCCTTCTCCTTGCCCGTGATGCCCGGTTCGTTCGGATCAAGCAGCTCGACCGCCGCCGAGGGCGCCGCTGCTGGGGGCACTGCGGTCGGGGGTGCGGCGCGGGCCAGCTCGGCGGCCTTGCGCTGCCGCTCCGCATCCTTACGCGCAGCCTCCGCGGCCTTCTCGGCCGCCAAGCGCGCCTCACGCGCCGCCCGCAGCGTCGCGCTCGCCTCGGCGTACGCCTGATCTTCGCGCTGCTGGGCCGCCTCCGTCTCAGGCGCGAGGGCGGCCAGGACCGCCGCCCGCTCGGTGCGCATGACGGCCAGCAACGCCCGGAGCGTCGAAGCCGACTCCGGGATCTCGTTCAGGCCCCGATCGAGGACCGCGAGGTCGGTCTCCAGCGACTCCGTCACGAAGCCCGCGATGAACGGCACCGTCAGGTAGTTGAGATCGCGGTACCAGTAGGGGAACACGCCCGGCTCGGGGACGAGGTCGTGGGTGCGCAACGCGCTGGCGAGCAGTGTCGCGTGATCGCGATCCAGCTTCCGCAGCCCGTCGATGCGCTCGAGCAGGCTCGCGTCGTGCGGCAGCCGGTACGGCTGCGACTCGAACGCATAGGTCGCGGCACTCATGTAGGTGCGCGTGAACAACTCGCCCAGGATCTGGACGCTGCGGGCATCAAGAAGGGGGCTGGTCATCGCACCCCCATCACAAGCGGGAGGTCGCGCGCCACATCACGCGCCCAGTCCCACGCGCCCCACCAGAACAGGCCCAGGCCCAGCACCGGCACGACGAGGACGGCGCAGAGCAAGGCATCGGCGCGCGAGAGGCGCAGCACCGGCGCGTCTTCGGCCTCCTGAAACCACAGCACGCCGAGGACGCGCGCGTAGTAGTAGAGCGAGACGACGCCATTGAGCAGCCCGATCACGCCGAGCCACACAAAGCCGCGCTCGAAGACGGCGTAGAACAACTGCAGCTTCGCCGCGAAACCGAAGAACGGCGGCAAGCCGGTGAGACTGAAGAGGAGGACGGCCAACGCCAGGGAGAGGCCAACGTTGCGGCGGCCCATGCCGCGCAGCGCCTCGATGTCGCCGGTGCCGCGCTCTCGAATGACGATGCCCGCGATCAGGAACGCCGCCAGGTTCATGAACAGGTAGGCGACGAGATAGAACAGCAACGCCGCAAGCGCCCCCTCCGACCAAACGGCCAGCAGCAGGAGCAGGTAGCCGGCGTGCGCGATGCTTGACCACGCCAACAGCCGCTTGAGCTCTCGCTGGCGCAGGGCCGCGAGGTTGCCGACGGTCATCGTGAGGATGGCCGCCACGGCGATGAGCGAGATGAGCACACCCCCATCGGGCAGGAACGTGGTCAGGGGATCACTGGCCTCGGGCACGACGCCCATGCGGGTGGCGCCGACGACGCGAATGAGGGCGACGAAGCCGGCTGCCTTGCTGGCCACGGCGAGGAAACCGGCGACGGAGGCTGGCGCTCCGGCATACACGTCCGGAGCCCAGAAGTGGAACGGCACGGCCGAGATCTTGAACGCGAAGCCCGCGAAGACCATGACACAGGCCACGGTCCAAAGCGGCTGGCCTGTGACGTGGCCCGCCTCGATGGCGCGCGAGAGCGCCTCAAGCGAGGTTCCGCCCGCGAACCCAACCACGAGCGACAGGCCGTACAGCATGACGGCCGACGACACGCCGCCGAAGAGGACGTACTTGACGCCCGCCTCGTTGCCCCGCGGATCGGCGCGTCGCATCGCCACGAGCACGTAGCCCGCGATGGAGACCGTCTCAAAGGCCAGGTACAGCGCGACGAGGTCCACGGACATCGCCAGGACGTTCATCCCGAGCACCGCCGAGAGCACGAGCACCAGGAACTCGCCGCCGGGCGTCGGGAAGGCCTCTCCACGCACGGTCGCGAGAATCGTCACGAAGCCTGTCACGCAACAGAAGACGGTAAACACGACCGAGAATCGATCGAGTTGCAGGACGCCGAGCAGGGTCTCCGCGCCACCGTCGAGCCCGCTGGTCGGCTGCACGCAGGCTGAGACAGCTGCCCCGGCCAAAGCAAGCAGGGCCACGCTCGTGGTCAGCCACGGGTGGCGACCGCGCGCAAGCAGGTCGAGCACGATGACGGCCAAGATGCCGATCGTGAGCTCGACCGCGGGGATGAGCGGGCTCCAGTCCAACTAGCCCCCATGTTTCATGAAGCGCGCGACCGACAACCTCGAAGGCCCAATTCCTAGGCCCAAGACGTTCGGTCGCACGGGACCGCGGGGAACACAGGATGTCCTCGCAGCGGATTCGCGCCCGAGGTCGAAGCCGTCGCGAGGCGTCGATGCTGAACCCATCTCCGCTGAGCGACGGCAAGGAGATCGGGTGCGAAGCCGGGCGAGGACCGCGCGATTCAACCTGTGTTCATGGAACATGTGGGCTAACCCCCGAACCGGCTGCCCGCTGCGCTCAGCAGGGGCACGAGTGTCTCGTGGACGACGCTCTTGTAGATGTCCATGACGGTCGCGGGCAGGATGCCCATGTAGATCGTCACGAGCGCCAGGGGCGCCAGCACGACCCACTCGCGTACAGAGAGGTCGGGGTACGCGCTGGTGTCCTTGTAGACCTCCGGCGTCTCCAGCAGGTACACGCGCTGGAGCGTGCGCAGGTAGTACGCGGCGGTGATCACGACGCCGAGCAGTGAGACGATCGCCCAGAGCCGGTGCGGCCCGTCGAAGGCGCCGACGAACGTCGTGATCTCAGCGACGAACCCACTGCCGCCGGGCAAGCCCAGGCTGGCAAAGAACGCGATACTCGCGAACACGAAGTACTTGGGCATGACCCAGGCCAGCCCGCCGAAGCGTGCGATCTCGCGATGGTGCGCGCGCTCGTAGATCACGCCGACGATCATGAAGAGCATCGCGCTGATCGTGCCGTGGGCCAGCATCATGTACATCGCGCCGTTGATGGCCGTCTCGGTGCCGGCCGCCAACCCGAGGGTGACGAAGCCCATGTGGCTCACCGAGGAGTAGGCGATCATGCGCTTGAAGTCGGTCTGCGCCATGGCCACGAACGCCCCGTAGACGATGGCGATGGCCGACAACACCGAGATGACCGCGCCGCAATCGACCGCCGCCTGGGGGAAGAACGGGTAGGCCACGCGAATGAGGCCGTAGCCGCCCATCTTCAGCAGCACGCCGGCCAGGATCATCGAGATCGGCGTGGGCGCCTCAACGTGCGCGTCGGGCAACCACGTGTGGAACGGGAAGCTCGGGATCTTCACGGCGAAGCCGATGAACATGCCGATGAAAGCGGCGAGGCAGAGGCTCGCGCTGCCCAGGATGCCGCCGTCACCGCCACTCGCGACGGCCGCCTTGGCCAGTTCCGTGATCTCGGGAATCGACCAGCTGCCGGTCTTGAGCACGACGAGAATCACGCCGGCCAGCAGGAGCACCGAACCGAACAGCGTGTAGAGGAAGAACTTGATCGCCGCGTACTGACGCCTGGGACCGCCCCAGATGCCGATGAGGAAGTACATCGGCAGGAGCATCACTTCCCAGAACACGTAGAACAGGAACAGGTCCAGCGCCACGAACACCCCGAGCATGCCCGTGAGCAGCAGCAGGAACATCATGTGGTAGCCGCGGACCTGCTTCTCGACGTTCCAGCTGGCGATGGCAGCCGTCAGGCTCACGAACGCGGTGAGCAACACGAGCGCGAGGCCGATGCCGTCGAGCCCAACGTAGTACTGGATGCCCTGCTCGCTCACCACGCCTGGAAGCCAGCTGGCCGTCTGCACGAACTGGTAGCCGCTGAGCGCCGGATCGAGCTGGATCCACAGCACGACGGCGAGCACCATGACGGCGCTGCACGCCACCACATTGATGACGCGCGCAAGGCGGGCTGGCGCGACCCAACACAGCAGCATGGCGGCCAAAGGCAAGAAGACGATCGTCGTGAGCATCGACATCAGAGGAGGTGCTCCAGCAGCAGCGCGAGGGCAAGGAGGCCGACGCTCAGAGAGAGATAGAGACGGACGCGACCGCTTTGCAGGGCGCTCAGTGCGCCGCCAAGACCCTGGCAAACGTGCCCCACGAGACGCACGAGGCCGTCGACGACCCGGCGGTCGTGGGCCCCGGAGGCCTCCCCCGCGCGGACACCGCTCCGTCCGGCGGCATTCACGAGACCATCCACGACACCCTCGTCGACCCGTCGCAGCCCACGCGCCAGCGCGTCGGCGGGCCGCAGCAACACGGCGGCGTACAGCTCGTCGAACCAGAACTTCTCGGCGAACACGCGCTCTAGGCCTGCGAAGGGACGCTTCAGGGCCTCGAGCGAGCCGCGCCGGATGTGGAACACGAGCCAACCGAGTGCGAGGCCGCCCACACCCGCGGCGATCGCCAGCCACATCACCACGCCGGCGTGGTGATGTTCCTGTGCCAGCGTCTGCAGGGTCCCCCACGCGGCGGCGGGATCGACGGAAGTCGGCGGCGCCAGCAGGATCTCGTGCCAGGCCAGCGGACCGATGATCAGCGTCAGCGCGGCAAGAATCAGCAAGGGCACCGTCATCGCGCGCGGTGACTCGTGCGCGTGGTCATGCACGTGCGCGTCGCGCGGCTCGCCCTCGAAGGTCAGTACGTACAGGCGCATCATGTAGAAGGCCGTGAGCACCGCGCCCCCGAGGCCGATCCAGAACAGGACGGGCGAGACGCCATAGGCGCCTGACAGGATCCCATCCTTCGAGAAGAAGCCTGAAGTGATCCACGGCACGCCGGCAATCGCCAGTACGCCGATCAGAAACGTCCAGGCCGTGATCGGCATCTTGCGCCGCAGGCCGCCCATCCGCCGCATGTCCTGCTCGTGATGGCAGCCATGGATGACCGAACCGGAGCCGAGGAACATGAGCGCCTTGAAGAAGGCGTGCGTCGTCAGGTGGAACAGGCCCGCGTGCCAGGCACCGACGCCGAGGCCGAGGAACATGTAGCCGAGCTGACTCACCGTGGAGTACGCCAGGACGCGCTTGATGTCGTTCTGCGCCAGCGCGATCAGGCCGGCGACGAGCGCCGTCACGGCACCGACCGTCGCTACCACGACGAGCACATCGGGCGTGAGCATGGGCGCGCAGCGGCCGACGAGGTACACGCCGGCGGCCACCATCGTGGCGGCGTGGATGAGGGCGCTGACGGGCGTCGGGCCCTCCATGGCGTCGGGCAGCCACACGTGCAGGGGGAGCTGCGCGCTCTTGCCCGCCGCGGCGAGGAACAGTCCCAGCCCCGCGATCAGAAGCCAGGGATCCGGGATCTCACCCGCGGCGGCGGCCGCGAACACGGCGTCGAATTCGAAGCTGCCGACCCAGGTCCCGATGGCGCAAAGCGCGATCATCATGCCCAGGTCGCCAATGCGCGTCGTGATGAACGCCTTGCGCGCGGCCAGACACGGGGCCGGCTTCTCGCTCCAGAAGCCGATCAGCTTGTAGGAGCACAACCCCACGAGCTCCCAGCCCATGAAGAGGTGCAGCAGGTTGTCGGCGAGCACCAGCACAAGCATCGAGAACGAGAACATCTGCAGCCACGCGAAGAACAGGGGGTACTTCGCGTCGCCCTCCATGTAGCGCGTGCTGAACACGTGCACGAGGAAGCTGACGAGGGTGACGACGACCAGCATGACGACGGTGAGGCCGTCCAGGCGGATGCCAATGTTCCACGCCGCTCCGTCACCCGGCTCGAGCCACGACCAGGGGCCCAAGTGCACGTCGAAGCCCGCACCCGCCGAGAGCGCGGCTACGCCGAGCAGCACGGAGCACGCCAGGGAGAGGAACATCGTCACGCACGTGAGCCAGGCGCCGGCGGCCCCTAGGCGGCGCCCCCACACGTACTGCACGCAGAACCCCGCCAGCGGCGCGGCCAGCACGATCAGGCAGAGGTGGAGGAGCCAGTCGTCGAACACGGCGGGTTAGCCCTTCAAGAGGTCGAGTTCATCGACGTCGATGCGGTCGCGGGTGTCAAACACGTTGAGGATGAGCGCCAGCGCCACCGCCGCTTCAGCGGCCGCGATGGCCAGGACGAGGAGCGCGAAGAGCTGACCGTCGATCACGGGTGCGTCGCCGACCTGCACCCGGAAGCGATCGAACGCCACGAGATTGATGTTGGCCGCGTTCAGCATGAGCTCGATGCCGATGAGGATCGCCACGGCATTGCGCCGCGACAGGACGGCGATGAGGCCCGCGCAGAACAGCGCGGCGCTTAGGTAGAGAAACGGCTGGATGCTCAGGGCGGCGACGAGAGTCACGACGACCTCCGACGGCGCGCGAGGTAGGCGGCGCCCACGAGGGCGGCGAGGAGCATCACGGAGGCCAGCTCGAACGGCACGAGCATGCCCTCAGGATCGAGAAAGGCACGGCCGATGGCCTCCGTCGTGGCCAGGGGCTCCGTCGGAGCCCCCGCGGCGGCGAACGTGGTGCCGTGGATCGCAAACGCCAGCAGCATGAACAGCACGCTGCCCGCCACCACGGCGAACAGGCGCCGCACGGGCCGCTCGAGGCCCAGACTCGCCTCCGTCCGGGCTGTGAGCAGCACGCCGAACACGAGCAGCACGAGGATGCCACCCACGTAGACGATGACCTGGCTGAAGGCGACGAAGTCCGCCCCGAGCAGCGCGTACAAGCCCGCCACCGCGAAGAACGCAGCCATCAAAGCGAAGGCCGCGTGAACGATGCGCGGGGCCAGGGCCGCCGCCAAGGCCGAGACGATCGCCAACGCCGCGAGCGCGTGGAAGATCAGCTCGGGCATGACTTCGGTGAGATCGGGGATGTTGGCGACCGTCATGCGCCCGGCCTCTTCTTGAGATGCGGCCGCACGCCCGCGTCCGGATGCGCGCTCGTCAATGCCGTGCGCCACGGCCCCTCGCCGTTCATGAAGTCGATCTTGACGTGCTCACTGCGATCAAAAGCCGCCAAGTCGTACTGCGGCCCCATGTGGATGCAATCGACGGGGCACGGGTCTACGCACAGCTCGCAGAATAGGCACCTGTTGTAGTCGATCTCGAAAACGGTCAGGACCTTGCCCTTGCCCTGGCGCGCGTCCTTGTCCTCTTCGATGCGGATGCAATCGACGGGACATGCCTTAGCGCACAGCAAGCACACGATGCATTTCTCGGGCTCGAACTCGTGCAAGCCACGCTCGTAGGGACTGAAGTACGTCTGCTCGCCTTCGTCCGGGTACTGAATCGTGGTTGGCTTCGTGAAGAAGTGGCGCCACGTGAGGCGCATGCCCTTCGCGGTCGTCATCACGCCGTGCCAGATGTCTTTGAGGTACGTACGCACGCTACTTACCCCCCAGCCAACCGCCCACGGCGTGCTCGAGACCCAGCCACTCGATGGCCACGAGCACCTGAACAGCCAGCCCCACGACGCAGACGACGCTGATCGGCAGCAGGACCTTGTAGCAGAGGTACATCACCCGATCGATGCGGAAGCGCGGTAGCGACCAGCGGATCCAGATCATGACCGAGAGCAGCAAGATCGTCTTGATGAACAGGATCAGCGCGCCGATCCAGCGCGCGATGCCTGAGTCGAGGTCCACCGGGAAACCGGGCGACCAGCCGCCCAAGAACAGCACGGCGGTCAGGATCGAGAACAGGATCATGGCCGAGTACTCGGCCAGGAAGAACACGGCGAAGCGGAAGCCCGTGTACTCGGTGTGGAAGCCGGCGACGAGCTCGCTCTCGGCTTCGGGCAGGTCGAACGGTGCACGCTTCAGCGCGGCGAGGGCGGCCGTGAAGAACACGAAGAACGAGGCGAACGCGAAGGGACCCCGGAACACGTACCAGTTCCAGATGGCACCTTCCTGCTGCCGCGCGATATCAGAGAGATTCATCGTGCCCGCGAGGAGGACGATGCCGAGCGCCGACAGTCCGAGCGGGATCTCGTAGCTGATCATCTGCGCCACTTCGCGCATGGCGCCCAGGACGGCCCACTTCGAGTTCGACGCCCACCCGGCCATGATGATGCCGACGACTTCGATGCTCGTGAGTGAGAGAACGACGAACAGGCCGAGATTCATGTCGGCCGCGACGATCCCGTCGCCGAACGGGATGACAGCGAACGCCGCGAACGCGCCGACGAACACGATGATCGGCGCCAAGATGAACACCGGCCGATCGGCTGTGGCCGGGATGATGTCTTCCTTGGCCAGCAGCTTGACGCCATCGGCCAGAAACTGCAGCAGGCCCTGGGGACCGACCCGGTTGGGCCCGATGCGCGCCTGCATGCGACCTGAGATGCGGCGCTCGAGCCAGACCGTCTCACCCGCCAACAGGCTGGCGTAGACGAGCACGATCTTGCAGGCAATGACGATGCCCAGCGTGTAGACGAGGCCAGCAGGCAGGTTGCCCAGCCAGCTCACATCACCCCGCAACTCGTCGAGCCAGATCTGCATCAGCGGTCCACCTCACCGAGCACGATGTCGAGGCTGCCGATGAGCGCCACGAGATCGCCGATCAGAAGTCCCTCGGCCACTTCGGTGATGCAGGCGATGTTGCTGAAGGACGGCCCGCGGCAGCGCGCGCGCCACGCCTGCTCGGACTTGCCCACGCTGACCATGTAGATCGACAGCTCGCCGCGCGGGTTCTCACCGCGGATGAACACCTCGCCGGCCGGCGGCTTGAAGCCGCGCGGTACGCGTCCGAGCACTGGCCCCTCCGGCAGGCCGGCGACCGCTTGCCGGACGATCTTGATGCTCTCTTCGACCTCGCGGACGCGAATCCAGTGGCGCTGGAAGCAGTCGCCGACCTGGCCGCCGAGACCGCTGGCACCCGAGGGCACCTCGAAGTCGAAGCGGTCGTAGATCGAGTAGGGCGCATCGCGGCGGCAGTCGAAGTCCACGCCCGCGGCGCGCAGCGCCGGGCCCGTGACGCCCCAGGCGACGGCCGTCGCGCGGTCGATGACCCCGACGTTGAACGTGCGTTCCTGAAAGATCCGGTTGTGCAGCAGCAGGGTGTTGTACTCAGGCAAGCGCTGCTCGACGGCGCCGAGGAAGGCGTCCAACTCGTCCAGCCAGTCCTGCGAAACGTCGCGCTTGACGCCCCCGATGCGGACGTAGTGATAGAGCAGCCGACCACCCGCCAGATGATCGAGCAGGTCCATGCCTCGCTCGCGCTCGCGGAACTGGTGCAGGAACGGCGTGAAGGCGCCGAGGTCGAGGCCGTAGACGCCGATGGCCATCAGGTGCGAGAGGATCCGCTGGACCTCGGCCACGATGATCCGAATGTACTCCGCGCGTTCCGGCACCTCGATCTCGCCCAGCCGCTCGATCGCCATACAGCCAATGTGCTCATTGCACATGGCCGAGAGGTAGTCCATGCGGTCCAGGTACGGGATCCACTGGTAGAAGGCGACGCTCTCGCCGATCTTCTCTGCGCAGCGGTGGATGTTGCCGACGTGCGGCTGCAGCGCGCGCACGTATTCGCCGTCGGTCTTGATGGCTACGCGCAACACGCCGTGGGTGGCGGGATGCTGCGGCCCCATGTTGAAGACCATCTCCTCGGTGCGCACGTCGCGGCCGACGTACTCCTGCCGCTCGTGGAACGCGACCACGCCGCCGGGCTCGCCGCCGCGGGTCGGATCGGGCAGATCAGGGGCGAGGGGCGCGCTCACATGCCCTCCGGCGGAATGATCGGCACGCCGTGATAGCTCGCGGGATACACCCAGTCCTTGCGCAACGGATGGCCCGGCCAGTCCTCAGGCAACAGGATGCGCGGCAGCTCCTTGCGGCCGGTGAAACGCACACCCATGAGATCCCAGGTCTCGCGCTCGTGCCAGTCGGCGCCGATCCAGATGTCCATCACCGTTGGCACTTCGGGGCACGCGCGCGGCACCGCAACCTTGAGCGCCAGGTACGGATCGTTCTTGCCCGGCCGCGTCCGGTAGGACGCATCCGGCCGGATCGCGTACGAGACGAGGTGATAGACGACGTCAATCCGCGCCTCGCCCTCGGCCGGTTCCGGCCAGTCAACGGCCGAGATCAGGTGGCAGCACTCGTACTGCAGTGCCGGGTCGTCGCGCAGCAGCCGGCAGACCGCACGCAGGTGCGTGGCGCGCACGCCGATGTACGGGTGCGCACCGTCCAGCTGCGCCTCGACGACGGCATCTGGCAGCGCCGCGCGCAACGCGGTCAGCGCGCGCTCGGTCACCGGATCGGCCGTGGCCGCCGTGGTCGGATCGCCAACCTCCCCCATCAGGCGGCGCTCGTCTCGTCGGCAGTCTCAGGCAGGGTCTCGCCGCTGCGCTCCTGGATGCGGAACTGCAGCTTGCGAATCGCGTCGATCAACGCCTCGGGCCGCGGCGGACACCCGGGCAGGTAGATGTCGACCGGCACGATGAGGTCCACGCCCTGCACGACGTGATAGCCGAACTTGCTGTACGGGCCGCCGCCGATCACGCAGGCGCCCATGGCGATGACGTACTTGGGATCAGGCATTTGCTCCCAGAGTCGACGCAGGCGCGGCGCCATCTTGTGGCTCAGGGTGCCGGCCACGATCATGAGGTCACTCTGCCGGGGCGACGCGCGGAAGACGCCCGCACCGAAGCGGTCGAGGTCGTACTTCGTGGCCGCCGTCGCCATCATCTCCATGGCGCAACAGGCGAGGCCAAACGCCATCGGCCACAGCGCATGCCGACGGCCCCAGTCCTTGACCCATTGCACCTTGGTCAGAATCACCGACTGCTGCAGCTCAGGGTCGAGCAGGCTCTCGCCAGGGATCATGCTGGGGCTGCGAGTGTCAACGTGCATCGCCATCTCCTTCGGACGCACCCGCGGCGACCAGTTCCGACTCCGTCACTTCGCGGCGCACGTCAGGGGTCACCGCCACCCGCTCGAGGCGAGTCTGGGCCCAGTCGATGTCACCGCGCGCCCACACGTAGAGCAAGCCGACCATCAGAATCGCGATGAACGTGCCCGCCTCAAGGAGGGCGATCATGCCCTGCCCCTCCTCGACGAGGCTGCGGAACACAGCACCCCACGGGAAGAGGAGCGCGATCTCGACGTCGAACACGACGAACATCAGCGCCACCGTGTAGAAGCGGATGTCGAAGCGAATCCACGCGGGGCCGATCGTCGGCTCGCCGCACTCGTAGATCGCCACCTTGCCGGGCTCCGTCGTGCTCTTGGGGCGCAGGAATCGCGCAATCAGGAGATTCACGACGACGAATGCCGCCGCAAACAGAGTGAAGACGAGGACGTTGGCGAGCTCGAAGTACACCGGGGCGATCCGTGGGCTGGCGTCCGCACGCGGGGGGTTCGAAGGGTAACAAGCCCCCCCCCACGGCGGCCCCGATTCCGGGGCGTGTTCCGCCGGCGCAGGGCGGGCCGCGCGCCCGCCCCGAATGCGGCCCAGCGTCCCGCCGGGGGTATAGGATGCACGCCCCAGACGGAGTGATCAAACCATGCCGACCGTGTCCCGCATTCTGCTCGTTGCGCTGCCCCTGCTGATCCTCGTCCTCCCCGGCGAGCACGCCGAGAGTCGACCCGCGCAGATGCCTGGCGTCCGGCTGCTCGAGGCCTGGCCAGACGTCGAGTTCAAGGAGCCGATCGACGTCACCAGCGCGCGCGACGGGACCGACTTCGTCTATGTCGCCGAGCAGAAGGGCACGATCCAGCGCATCGCGAAGTACCGGGGCTCAGGTGCGGTGCCGCGCCCCGCGCTCTTCCTCGACATCAAGTCGCGCGTGTACGCCCAGTCCCAGGGCGGCCTGCTCGGCATCGCGTTCCACCCGGAGCACCGGACGAACCGGCGCCTCTATGTCTCGTATCTCGCCGAGAACGCGGACGCCCAGCTGAAGTTCAAGCTCGTCGTGTCGGAGTTCCGCAGCAACGGCGAGCGCGCCGACCCGCGCAGCGAGCGCATCGTGCTGGAGGTCCCCAAGGACAGCGCGCAGCACCAGGGCGGCGGCATCCGGTTCGGCCCCGACGGGATGCTGTACATCGGCGTCGGCGACGCCAAGCAAGAGGACAGCGCCCAGAACCCGCGCTCGCTCTACGGCAAGATGCTGCGCATCGACCCGACGGCGACCGCCGGCGGCCGCGCCTACGGCATCCCCCAGGGCAACCCCTGGCCGGCCGTCGAAGGCGTGCGCCCCGAGATCTGGGGCTTTGGCTTCCGCAACCCGTGGCGCTTCGGCTGGGACCTGCAGGGTCGCCTCTACGCGGTGGAGCCCGGCACGAGCGGCGCCGAGTCGCGCGAGTGGATCATGCAGGTCAAGTACGGCAGCAACCACGGCTGGCCCTTCATGGAGGGCACGCGCCGCCTCAAGAGCCCGGCCAAGCCGAAGGACTTCGTCCCCTCGACCTTCGAGTGGGTGCGCGGTGACGGTGGCGGCACGGCCGGCATCGGCGGAACCGTGTACCGCGGCGATCGCGTGAAGGCCTTGCGCGGCAAGTACCTGTTTGGCGACTACATGCGCGGCGAGCTGTACTGCATCGACCTGGCGACGGTGGGCAACGACCCGCAGACGCAGCGCGTCGTAGGCCAGAACTTCCGCCTCGTGGGCGAGGTGCCCGAGTTCGTCGGCATGGGCGAAGACGACCAAGGCGAGCTGTACTTCTGCAGCAACGACATGGGCATCATCTTCACCATGGCGGCCGGCAACCCGTAGCCTCCCATGCGCGGCTACGCCGCGCATGGGGCCCGACTACA
>JAQBWE010000066.1 GCA_027625315.1 Planctomycetota bacterium | reverse complement strand
GGCTCAAGCGGCGTCGGGCCGGCCGGCAAGGGCTCGACCGGCGCGGGCTCCGCAGACCCGGAATCCTCAACCTCAGCGCTGTACGCGCCCGGCCCGCGGCCGACGAGCAGCGTCACCTGGCTGCCAGGCGCGACGAGGCTGCCCGACTGCGGCGACTGGAGCAGCACCTTGCCGCGCTCGGAGGCCATGCTCACCACGCTGCGCGGTACGGGCACGAGTCCCGCCCGCGTTGTGCTCTCGCACGCGTCGGTCCATTCCTTGCCCTGCGCCTGAGGCACGAATGTGGCGTCGGGCTTGGACTTCGCGATTGCCACAACGATCGTCACGTTCTGGCCCTGCGCGAGTGTCGTGCCCGCGTACGGGACCTGATTGATCACCTGCCCGACGAACTCCGGCATGGCGAGCATGTACTCGACCAGCACGTTCCACGGACGCAGAGCGGCGGTCGCCTGCTGCACACTGCGGCCGATGACTCCAGGAAGCTCGGGGCCGTTCACGTTCGGCAGGGTGCCGGGCGGGATCGCGCGGCCTTGGTAGACAAGCGCAGTCGAGCCGGTGGCGGCGCGCATGGTCGGAGTTTCGGTGGGCACGCGCGGCTGCACCGGGGGCAGCCTGACGCCGGGATCGACCGGGACGGCACCGGCGCCTGCCGGCGGAGCACCGAGATCCTCAGGCGTGCTGATCGGACCTTCCTGACCCCCGTCCGGATCGCGGGGAGCCGGCTCGCGGGGAGCCGGCTCGCGGGGGGCAGGTTCGCGGGGAGCAGGATCGCGCGGCGCAGCCGGCTCGACGCTCGGCCCAGGCTTGGGCGTCGGGCCGCCGACGTGCAGGGTCACGGCTGAGCCCTTGCTGGCGAGCGCGAAGCCGCCCGGAACCTGCGAGAACACCAGGCCGATCGTGCGCCCCGGGGCGGGCTCGATCGTCACCTGGAAGCCCGCGGACTCGAGCATGCTCTGCGCCTTCGCCAGCTCGAGCCCGACGCAGTCGGGCACGGTCCCATCTGCGGCATGCGCAGTGCCGCTGAACGCGGTCACGACGAGAGTGGTCAGGCACACCACCAGGGAATTGCGGATCTTCACGGCAGGTTCCTCGCCTCGGTCAGAGATGACCCCCAGGGTAGCGCAGGTGGGTACCAGCGGTCAGGGGCATCCCGGGGCGCCGCTCCGCGGCGCATCCGGTGCGCGCTCGCCGCCGTCGCAAACCGGCTGGGTGGCCTCGCCGGGGCGCTCAGGCCCGGAGAAGGCCGTCCCGATCAGCCGGAGGGCGCGGGGCACGGTGTACGGGTCGCCACCCTCGGCCTCGGCCCGGCCCACGCAATCCGCGCACCAGCGACTGGCAGCTGTCCGACGTCGGCGTTCCAGGACGAGCTCGCAGACGGGGCAGCGATATCGGAACACCCGGCCCGGGAGCCAGCGGCTGTGCAGCAAGCCGCCAGCGGCCGCGCAGGCCCGCTGAAACTCAGGGCCGTGGCCGAAGGGCCGGCCCTGTACGGCCAGGCCGACATGGACCGCTTCGTGCACGAGGATGCCCGCCAGATCCTCGGGGTAAACCTCGAAGTACGTGGGCGAGAGCTCGATCACGGCCCCGCGGAATCGCCCGCCGCGTACTTCGATGATCGCGCGTCCTGCCCGGCGCAGCCGCCGGTTCCAGCGCACCGGCACAGTCGGCCATGTCGGCAGGAACAGCGCCCGGCCCACGAGATCGAGGGCCTTTTCGGTCTCCAGGGCGAGGGCCGGCGGTGCAAGCACGTAGTCGAACAGGCTACGGTGCGGCGCAGACGCATTACCTTGGGGCGATGCGCGTTCTCGTCCTCGCTTTCGCTCTGCCGCTTGCCCTGCTCCTGGGGGCCTGTGCCGACGAGGCCGCGGAGCGCGCGTACACCAATCCCCAGCAGGTGTTCCGCGAGACGATGGAGGCCGTGCACGACGGCGACCTCCGCGCGCTCGAGGATCTGCTCACGAAGGATGCGCGGTTCATCCTGCAGGCCGATCTGCGCCGGTTGCGCGAGAACTTGGCTTCGCCGCGCCCCGACGATCCGATTCTCGCCGTCGCCATGGTTCGGCTGGGTGAGGGCTATCAGGCCGAGGTGGCGCGCGCGGTCGAAGCGGGACCTGAGGCCTTGCTGAAGTTCTGGGCCACACGGCTCTCGCCGCGCGAGCGCCAGCCGACCCAACGGGGCGTGCGTGTGGATCCGACTGCGCAGTCGATGGAGTTCCTCTACACCGACGCGGACGGCGTCGAGCGCGGCGTGCTGCTCGTACAGAGTCGCGGGCGTTGGTACGTCTCGCGTCTGGCGCTCTGATGCGCGTCGTGTTCGGACTGACTCTCGTCTGCATGCTGACGGGCTGCGGCGCGGACCCGACATCCGCAGGTGCGGCCTCCGGGCGCTATGCGCTCGATCGGGCCGAGTACGCACGCCGGCTCATCGCCGAGCGCCTCGAGTCCAAGCCGGCTGAGGCTGAGCTGGACGGTATCCGGGCGGCGTGCGTCGCCCGGGCGCGCGCTCTCATGCTTGATCTCGAGCTGCGCCCCGACGGTGCCTTCCTGGCGCGCTTCATGGACGGCGAGCAGGAGCAGCGGCTGGCCGGCCAATGGGAGCAGGACGGGGCGCTGGTCTCGTTTCACACCACCCAGGCGCCGGATGGCCGCGTGACGACGATGGCGTCGGTCTACGCCACCTACGGGTCCGATGGGCTAGAGTTCAAGCGGGACACGACCGGTTTCTCGGTGCCCCACGGCTTCCTGCTCCGCCGGCGAGAGTGACGGGGGGCGTGGCCGGTTGAACGTGGCGCCGCGCCCTGCCACACTACCGCCATGGAAGCAGCCGCCATCATCGTCCCGCCGGTCGAGATCACGGAGGCGACCCTCGCTGACTTCGCGCAGGACCTCATGGGGCGGCTCGATGACGAGGGGCCGGGCTTCGTGCTTGATCTAGAGCGAGTCACCTTCATCGGCAGCGCAGGGCTCGGGACGCTCGTGAAGGTCGGCATGCGGCTGGATGCCCGCGGCCGGCGGCTTGCGCTTGCGCGTGCGCAGCGCGCGACCGAGCAGACCATCACGCTGCTGGGACTCGACCAGGTGTTGCCCTTGTTCCCCACCATCGAGGCGGCTCGGACGTACGTGGCGGTCGCCGCCGCGCCCGGTCGCATCTAGTCAGGCGCCCGCCCGCGGGCTAGGGATTGCCATGCGCGATACCGTGTTCATTCGCGACCTCGAGGTGCGCGCCATCATCGGCATCGAGCCGTGGGAGCGGGAGAAGCTCCAGACGATCCTCATCGACGTGGACATGGCGTGCGACGCGTCGATCCCGGCGGCGACCGACACGATCGATGGCGCGGTGAACTACCGCTCCGTCGCGAAGGCCGTGGAGCGATTGGCCGAAGAGGGGCGCTTCCAACTCGTGGAGACGCTCGCGGAGCGGATCGCGGCCCTCGTGCGCGCGGAGTTCGGCGTGCCCTGGGCGCGCGTGCGCGTGCGCAAGCCGGGCGCGGTGCGATTTAGCCGCGAGGTGGGGGTGGAAGTCGAGCGCGGAGCGCGGCCTGGGAGCACGGCTTGACGCGCCCGCGTCGGTATCTGCTCTCGCTGGGCTCGAACATCGAGCCGGAGCGTTGGGTGCCGCGGGCGCTGGAGCTGCTCGGCCGACGGTTCGACATCGAAGCCGTTTCCTCGCGTTACGACGTCCGCGCGGTCGGAGCCGTGCCTCAGCCCGCGTTCGTCAACCTGGCCGTGCGGCTGCGGACGGACCTGTCCCTCCGGCCGTTGCGCGCAGCGTGTCGCCACATCGAGGCGCTCTGCGAGCGCGTGCGGAGCGCCGATCGCTTTGCGCCGCGGACCCTCGATCTGGATGTCGTGTTCGACGGCTCCGCGCCGGCGGCCGTCCATGACGACCTCCTGGCGGAGCCGTACGTCTTGGTCCCCTGTGCGCAGGTGTGGCCCGACGCGCGGCTTGGAGCGAACGGGGCGACGCTGGAACTCGAGGCGGCCGCTCGATTTCCGCGTTGGGCCGAGGGCCGTCGGCGTGAAGATGCGTAGCGTGACTCGACTCCTTCCCGCGCTGTTGGTCCTGCTTGCTGTTGTCCTCGGCGGGTGCGGCGGCGACGGTCGGACCCGCCCTTTGGCGGCAGGGCCGGCTGACGGGGCTCGCGAACCCCACGGGTGTGACCCTCGCCGGCGACGACTTGGTGCTGGTCTGCGGTGGCGATGACCGCGACATCTACACCGTGCCGCGGGCGGATCTGCGCGCCGGCGGGAGTGTCGCGGTGCGCAAACTCGCCGTGACCATCCGCGGCGAGGCCCCGGTGTCCGGTTCGGAGCCCTTCGCGGCCCAGGGCTACACGCTCCAGCATCTCTGGGCTGTTCCCGTGGACTTCCAAGCCGTGGCGTTCCAGGCACCGGACATCCTGTATGTGGGCGAGCGGCATCGCCGCCTCGTGCTGTGGGGGCGCCTGCGCCGCGACGCGGCGGGTCGGCCCGCGAGCGTGAACTTCGATCACGTGGCGCTCGCGCCTGGCGCGCGTCGCACGGGTGCGGACGCCGGCGATTGGCGCGACCGCGGTCCGGGACTGCGCGGCCTCGTGTCGGTGCGCCTTACGGCGCGCATGGAAGATCTCTGGGTCGTGGATGAAGGCGCAGCCGACGAGCCGATTGCCGTGCGGCGCATGGACCGCTACGGCAGCAACCTCCAGGGACTGCGCGCGCGCCATGGCTTCACGGTGGGGCCCGACGTGCGGGCGATCTCGTGGGACCAGGACAGGCTCGTGATCTTGATGGGCTCTGGCCGCGGCCGCTTCATCACCCTGACGCCGCCTGCGCCGGGCAAGCTCGAGTCGGTGCCTGAGGCCATCGGTGTGCCCGGCCCGGACATCGAAGGCGTGGATGGCTGGCAGGGCATGGCGCACGCTGGCGATGGCACGGCGTTTCTCGTGGGTGGAGGTGCGACGCCGGTGGTCGTGTGGCGGCGGCCATGAGCCCGCGATGAGTATCCAAGTTGAAGTGATCGATGGCGTGACCGTGCTCGTGCCGATTGGCGACTTGGACATCACGACCATGCCTACGTTCGAGAAGCGCGTGGACACGTTGCTGGCTGCGGGTGCGCGCGACTTGGTGTGGGATCTCGCGGCGATTGGCATCCTGCCGTCGACGGCTGCGGGCTTCCTGCTCCAGACGGCCAAGCGGGTCCGTGCCGCGGACGGGCGGATGGTTCTGTGTGGCTGCACCCCGCGCACGCTCGGCACGCTCCGCATGATGGGCGTGCTTGAGCTCTTCCGCGTGTTTCCCGCGCGCGCCGCTGCGCTCGCCGCGCTCCGTCCCTAGCCCGCACGCGACGAGACGACGGCCCCGGGACGCGTTACTCGCCGTCGTCTGCGACGATCGGGATCACGTACACGTCGCCGAAGCGGCCGAGCTCGGTGTCTTCCTCGAAGTCCTCGGCCTCAGCCAACTGCTCTTCGGTCACGCCGGGGGCGGCCTCAAACAGCCCGCAACTGGGCATCACCCAGCACTCGTCCAGGCTCGCGTCTGCGGGGAGCTCGACCTCGTACTCCTCTTCGCCGATGGAGAGGGCGAACGGGCCACCGCGCAGTGCCTCCCACTCCTCGGCCTTCATCGTGACCTCGATGAATAGATCCAAGTCCACGACCCACGCGTTCTCGTCCATGGGGTGGCCGGACCGGTACCAACCCTCAGGCACGTCATGGTCGGCCTTGAAGCGGGCGTGCAGGGAGTAGAGCGTGTTCTCGTCCATGGGCGGAGGATACCCGGGCAGTCCGGACCATCGTTGACCGGCTCGACCCCGCGGCGATGCTCGGGGCATGAACCAACCCTCTGCCCTTGTGCTGCTCCTCCTTGCCTCGAGTGCCCTTGCCTTGGGTGCCCTCGCCGGTTGCGGCGACCAGCCCGCTCCTGTGCCGCAGCCGGGCGACGCACCTCCGGGCAAGACAGCCGCGTCCGGTACGGCCCAGGAGGGTGAGTCCGCGGCAGTCGCGCACGCCGTCCAGGAGGGCGAGGTCCGCCTCGGGGCGCTGCGTCAGCTCACGTTCGGCGGAGAGAACGCCGAGGCCTACTGGGCCTTCGGCGAAGACCGGCTCGTGTTCCAGTCCACGCGCGACGCGTTCACCGCCGATCAGATCTACACGATGGGCGCCGACGGTAGTGCGCAGACCCTCGTGAGTACCGGCCTCGGTCGCACGACGTGTGCCTACTTCCTGCCGGGTGACAAGCGCATCCTGTACGCCTCGACCCATCTCGCCGGGAAGGCGCCGCCGGAGAAGCCCCCGTACGACCCGCGGCTTGGCTACGTGTGGCCGATTTTCAATGCCTACGACGTGTTCACGTCCAACGTGGACGGCTCGGATGTGCAGCCGCTCATTCAGTCCCCAGCCTACGACGCGGAAGCCACGGTTTCGCCCAAGGGCGACCGCATCGTGTTCACGTCCACGCGCGATGGTGATCTCGAGCTCTACTCCTGTGCGCTCGACGGATCCGACGTGAAGCGCCTTACGAACTCCCCGGGCTACGACGGCGGGGCGTTCTTCAACTGGGACGGCACGAAGATCGTCTGGCGCGCTCCGGATCGAGACACCGTGGACATTGAGGAGTCCAAGCGGCTCTTGGCCCAGCAACTCGTGCGGCCCAGCAAGCTTGAGATCTGGATCATGGACGCCGACGGCTCCAACCAGCGCATGGTGACCAAGAACGGCGCGGCGAACTTCGGCCCGTTCTGGCATCCCGATGGCAAGCGCATCATCTTCGCCTCGAACATGCACGATCCCGAGGGCCAGAATTTCGAGCTGTGCCTCGTGGACATCGATACCGGCAAGACCGAGCGGGTGACCTACTTCGAGCGCAAACGGCCCGGCGCGCGGCGTTCCGATGACTTCGACGGCTTCCCGATGTTCACCCGAGATGGCAAGCGGCTGGTCTTCTGCAGCAATCGGGCGAACGAGAAGCCCAACGAGACCAATGTGTTCGTGGCAGACTGGGTCGACTAACCCGGAGGCCCGCCATGGCCGCACCCCTCGAGGATTTCCAGCGTGTCCTGCGCGCGGTCTACCGCTTCGCGCGCACGCTGTCCTACACGCTGATCGTCCTGATGGTCCTCTTCCTGGTCTCCCAGGTGGTGGACATCTACCGCCTCCTGGCCGACATCCACATCGCGCTGGGTATCGCGTTCCTGGTGGTCTTCCTCGCAGCGTTCGGGTGGTTCGTCGGGCGGCCGATCGCGGCGTTCTTGCGCATGCCCGCTGTGCTCAAGCCGCCGGCTCTGCCGCCGCTCGGTGAGCGGACCGCGCGCGACCTGCGGCGTCACCTCGTGTTTGTCGAGCGCTACCTCGGTTCGCTGCTGTCCAATCCCGAGTGGGAGGGCGCGCCTGAGGATGTGCACGCGGCGATGGCCCGCTGCCGCGCGCTCCGGGACTCCACCACGGACGCCGACTCATCGCGCGTCTCCGCGCTCTCCGGCGAGATTCGTACGTTGGAGCGCGAGACGGTCGAGCGGTTGCTCGCACCGCTGGACCGCAAGGCACGCAAGATCATCCGGCAGGAAGCGCTTGGTGTCGGCGTGGCTACGGCCGTTTCGTGGAACGGGACCATCGATGCGTTCGTGGTCCTCTGGCGCAACGCCAACCTGTGCTCGCGCCTGGCGCGCGTCTACTACGGTCGGCCCGGCGCACGCGGCACGCTGGCCATCCTGCGCGATGTCTCAGCGGCCACGCTAGCCAGCGCCTATCTCCAGGACCTGAGCGAGGCCGCCGGGAGCGCGCTCTCGGGCATCTTTGGCAAGACGGTCGGCGCGTTTGGCGGGCCGCTGCTCGACGGCGGACTCAATGCCGTCGCGACGCTCCGCATCGGCTACGTGACCAAGGCGCGCTGTCGCGCGTTCTCCGCGTGGACCGAAGCTTCGCGGGCGCAGGCTCTCAAGGGCGCCTTCGTCGAGGCCGCGACGTCCAGCAAGGAGGTCGTGGGCGAGGTCATCCGCACCGTCGGCGGGGGCCTCTGGAAGATTCCGGCGACGGCGATTTCCAAGCTGAGCGAGGCCGTGGCGGGCTTCTTTCGCAAACCCGGCGCCGGAGACGCAGCCCCCGCCGGCGCGTAGTCTGGCCTACGGTAGCCGACCGAAGCCGACGGCCGGGTGCTCGCGATGTGCTGTCGCGGTAGGGTCAGGGTGAGGCCCGGACTCCGGGCTCGTCCGACGAGGAGGGGCTATGCGTTCGAGCTGGATGTGGATCGTGGTGGCGTTGGCGGGCGCCGGCGTGGCGTGGATGCTGCTCGCTGAACCGGAGAACGACGCTCCGCGTGGCACCGGCTACGGCGGCGGGCCCGCCATCGACGAGGGCCCGGGTGAGGCGCCCGGCTTGAAGGGCGCGGGCGATCCGGAAGTGGCACGTTTGCCCGCTCACGTGCGTGGGCGCGGCATCGTCGCCGGCGTCGTGCATCGCGGGGGGCATCCCGTGGCAGGCCATGTCGAACTGCGCCACGTGCAGGAGATCGATCCCGACGCGCCGTTCAAGGGTGGCGTGGAGATGCAATTCATCGCCCGGCTGCTGGACGCAGGCATGTCGAGCAAGGCCGCCGTGGCGCAGAAGCGCACGGGCGCCGATGGCGCGTTCGCGTTCGAGAATCTCGCGCCCGGCCTCTATGAGATCCGCGCGGAGGTCGACGATGGCGCAGTCGGCCTCGCATCGGCGACCCTGCCTGCCGACGGCGCACGGGTCGGCGTTCGCGTGGAGGTGCCCGAGGGCGATCAGGCGCTCGTAGGCAAGATCTCCTACGCGGACGGCAAGCCCTTCCGGGGACTCGTGCTCGCCGCGCAGGGCAATGCCTTCGCGATGATGATGGGCGGCGGCGCCAAAGGCGCCCCGGCCCACACCGACGAGCAAGGGCGCTTCCGTCTGGGGGGTCTCGCGGCGGGTTCGTATCAGATCTCCGCGCTGGTGCCGGGGGTCATGCGCGTAATGGGTGCGCCCATCACGATCCCCTACGCGGGCGAATTTACGATGGTCATCGACGCCGCGGGCGCGGAGGTGAAGGGCCGCGTGATCGACGCCGAAACCGAGGTGCCGATCTCCGGGGCCACGGTGTTCGGCGGCGGCGGCGATCCCGAGAGCAGCTTCGCCATCCACACCACGGTTACCGACGCGGATGGTCTGTTCTCACTGACACTGCCCAACACCGGTCGCGGCGGCGGCATGTTCGCGCGCGCCCCCGGCTACGCGGCGCACACGCAGGACTTCCGCGGCGGTCCGCCGCAGGATCTCGTGACGGTGGCCCTGCTCCGCCTGGGCTCCGTCGCGGGTCGCGTAACCAGCAAGGCCGACGGTCGGCCTGTCGCGGGCGTCACCGTCTTCTCAGCCTCGGGCCGCGGGGGCTTCATGGGCGGCGCCATCGCCACCGCGATCACGGACGCCGACGGGCGCTACGTCGTGACCGATGTGGCGCCGGGGGCGGCCAGCCTCCACGCAGTCGGCGCTGGCGTGGTGTCGATCGGGCTCTCCGGGCACGTCCTGATGCAGGCGCAAACGCCGTACGTGGTCGAGGTTCCGCCGGGCAAGCAGGCCACGCTCGATCTTGAGGTCGGACCGGCGGGCACCGTCGCGGGGCGGGTGTTGACCGAGGCCGGTCGGCCCGCGGAAGGGGTGGTCGTGCGCGCGTCGCCGCCCGAGATGGGGCCAAACATGGTGGCTCAGATGCTCGGCATGGGCATGAGCTGGGGTGCCGCAGTGACCGGACCTGACGGCGCGTTCTCTCTTGATCTGCTCGTCCCGGGCACGGAGTACGTGGCGCTGGCCCAGGTCGCGGGCCACTCAGATGCGGTCTCCGAGAAGTTCATCGCCGCCGCTGGCGTGACGACCACCGTCGAACTGCGGGTGAAGGCGCCGCGTTTCGTGGAAGTCAAGGTGGTCGATGCCGCGACGGGCCAGCCGATCGTGGGCGCCACCGTGGCGGCCACCACCAAAGCCGCGGGACGCATGATCGTCGATCCCGATCTGGCCGGCCTCGGTGGCTGGACGACGGGATCTAGTGGCGTGGCTCGCGCAGGTCCCCTCGCCGACGGCGACGTGACGGTGGCGGTCAGCGCGGCGGGCTACGTCGCCAAGGGCGACAACGAGCTCGCCGCGGGCGCCACGGGTACGCTGCGCATCGAAATGACGCGCGGCCTCGTGCTGGCTGGTCGCGTCGCGTTGCCGGAAGGCGTGCCGATCACGGCAACGCAATTGCGGATCCAGCGCCACGGCGACGGGCGCAAGTGGTACCACAAGCGCACGGGCGTGCAGGCTGACGGGACCTGGCGCGTCGACGATCTGGAAGAGGCCGGCGATTACTCCCTCACAGCCGATGCGCGCTGGGAGAACCGTTCCTTCCGCGGAGAGGTGCGTGCGAGCGCCGGTAGCGAGGATGTGCTCATCGAGCTCGTGGAAGACGAGAAGGCAGCGAGCGAGCGTTTCGAGTTGCTGGTGGTCGACGTGGACGACAAGCCGGTGCCTTCGGCTCGCTACATGGTGAGTGTGCGGCACGGACGCGGCGGCAGCAGTAGTCGTGGCGGTCAGCTGAACGCAGGGCGCGCCGTGGTCGAGACGGGCGAGCGTGGGACGGGCGCCGAGCTCTGGGTAGAGGTGTTCTCCATCATCGGGGGCAACGGCGGCGCAACGCTTGTCGGCCCCGTCGGCGTCGTGGACGGCAAGGTGAAGGTCCGCCTCGGCACCGCGCACGTCATCCGCGGCACCGTGCGGGACGACGCGGGCGCGCCCGTGCCTGGGGTGCGGCTCGGCGCCCAGGCCCAGAAGGAAGGCAAGGAGCGCTTTTCGAACACGGCCCACGGCGAGGCGGTGAGCGACGGCGAGGGGCGCTTCGAGCTCAAGGGCCTCGGAGACTTGCCCTATCGCGTCACCGTGAACGCGCCGCCCGACTACGCGCCGGTGGAAGCCATCGATACACGCGCCGGAGAGAAGGCGCTCGCCATTCGACTTGTGGCCGGTGTGCGCGTGACGGTGACCGTGCTGGACGCTGAGGGCAAGCCCGTCGCCGGCGCCCAGGTGTGGGCTGAGGAGATCAAGGAGGGTTCAGGCGGCCGCGGCTGGCGAGGCAACAACAGCACCGACAGCAAGGGCACTCTGACGCTACGCGGGCTGCGCGCCGACGTGCCGCACCGCCTGCGCGCCCATCCGCCCAACGGGCGCGACGATCTCAAGCAGTCCGTCCTGGAGAGCTGGACGCCCGGCGATGTGACCCTGCGGCTCGATCCCGCGTTCACGATCAGCGGCGTCGTGGTTGATCAGGCCGGTCAGCCGGCCAAGGAGGTCACCGTGCGCCAGCGCTCACAGGGCACCGAGCGCTGGACGGGTCACCACCGCACAGGAGCGGACGGGGAGTTCCGCATCACCGGTCTCGACGCCGGCCTGTACGAAGTCATGGCCGAGGGCTTCGACCGCGGCCGCGGCACCACTGAGGCCGGGGTGGTGAGGGTGCGGGCGGGCGCGAAGGACGTCAAGCTGACCGTCGACATTGGGGTGGAGCTCATGGTGACCGTCCGTAGTGGCGCACGCGCCCAGGGCGCCCAGTCTGCCATCTCCCTCTCGACCAACGGGTCGTCGCTCTCCGGCGAGTGGCTCGACGACACGCGCGTGCGCGTCCGCGGGGCGCGGCCGGATGCCACCTACCGCCTCTGGATCTCCGGCTTGGCCGACGGCAAGTACGTGGACGCCGAGGGCATCCTCGGTGGCGCGCGGACGGTCGAGGTGGACGCGCGGGCTGGGGGCATCATCCAGGGCACGCTGCGCTGGCCCGCGGGGACGACCTTCACCTACATGGGCATCTCAGCGAACGACGCCGCGGGCCGCCAGATCAGCGCCATCGTGGACAGGGCAACCGGCCGCTTCCGACTGGAGGGCGTGCCGCACGACATGGAGTGGTTCCTCAACGCGTACGGCATGGTCGAGTCCGGCAAGCCGTGGAACGCCCAAGCCAAGGCCCGCACGGGCGCCGACGTCACCCTCGACCTCCTCCAGCAACGCTGAAGTGTGTGTTCGTTTTGTGTTCGGGTCGACGCCGCTTGAGTCCCGGCGGGGGTCGGTCGAAAGAGGGCCGACGGCGCACCCGCTTCGGGTGCGGGAGCCCCGATCATGTCCGACGGCGACGGCGCACCCATCCTGGACCTACGGCGACTCGAGGAGTCCGCCGGCGGCGATCCGGACCTGGTGCTTGAACTCGTGGGGCTCTATCTCGCCGACAGCGAGGCGAAGTTCCCCGTGCTGCTGGAAGCGGCAGGCGCGCAGGAACTCGAGCACATGGGTCGGGTGGCCCACGGGCTCAAGGGCTCGTCGGCTTCGATGGGGTGCGTGGAGGCCGCCGGTGCCTTCCGCGCTCTAGAAGAACTCGGCCGAGCCGGTGACACGGCTGGACTCGCCGAGGCTCTCGAGCGCGCCCGGGTGGCTTGGGGGCGGGCGTCGGAGCGATTGCGGGACTTGGCGGCCTGAGGCACGGACTGGGGGGTGTGGGCCATGCGAATTCTGATTGCTGACGATGATCCTGTGGCTTGCCGCGTCCTTGAGGAAGCGGTGAGTGGCATGGGCCACGACGTACACGTCGTGGGGGATGGCCAGGAGGCCTGGGAGCGACTCCAGTCGCTGCGCTTCGACGTGCTGATGACCGACTGGGTCATGCCGGAGCTCGATGGCCTGGACCTCTGCCGACAGCTTCGTGCGCGTGCTGATCTGCCGTTCCTCTATGTGATGTTGGTGAGCTCGCGCAGTTCCACGGCCGACGTCGTCGCCGGCATCATGGCCGGCGCCAATGACTTCCTCACGAAGCCCTACGAGCGCGCCGAGGTGCGTGCGCGTTTGCATGCGGCGGGTCGGGTGGTCGAACTCGAGCGCTCACTCGCCGAACGCGTACGTGAGCTAGAGCAGGCCCTTCACGAGGTCGCGACGCTGCGGCGGCTGCTGCCCATTTGCATGTACTGCAAGAGCATTCGCAACGACGAGCAGGCGTGGGATGACATCGAGGAGTACCTCCATCACCACGCCAATGCCGACTGCACGCACTCGATCTGTCCGTCGTGCTACGAGAACCGAGTTCAACCGATGCTCGACGAGTTGCACAGCGGCAAGCGCGCGTCGTAGAGGGTCGGCTACGTTCCCCGTGCTTCGCCTGCCAGTACGCCCGCGAGGGCGTCCACAGCCTGCGGGCTGCTGTTGAGGCACGGAATGCGGACGAGTTCTTCGCCGCCCGCCTCCAGAAACGTCGCGCGCAGTTCTCGCCCCAACTCATCAATGGTCTCGAGGCAGTCCGCGAGAAACGAGGGGGCAATGACACTCGCGCGCGTGATGCCGCGCTCCGGCCACGCCGCAACCGTCGCGTCGGCGTAGGGCTTGATCCACTCCGCGGCCCCGAAGCGGCTCTGGAAGGCCATGTGCCAGGCGTCCGCGGGCAGGCCGAGCGCCGCGGCCAGCGCCAGGGCCGTCCGCTCGCATTCCTGCGGATACGGATCGCCGCGGTCGACGAACTTCTGCGGCAAGCCATGAAACGACATGAGCAGCGGCTCGCGGGCCGTGGGGTGCACGCCGGCGGCGCGTACCGACGCCGCGAGCGCTGCGATGTAGGCGGGGTGGTCCGGGAAACTCGGTGCGAGTTCCGGTCGGGGCGCGCCCGGGTTGGCCTTCGTCCATGTCGCGATGGCGTCGTGGATCGACAGGGTCGTGGCCGTGGAGAACTGCGGGAAGCACGGCACGACGCGCAAGCGCTCGCAGCCCTGCGCCACGAGGTTGTCGAGGCGCTCGGCGATCGACGGGCTTCCGATTCGCATGCCGCAAGCGACCGTTGCCGTGTCGCCCAGCCTCGCGTCCAATGCGGCCGCCAGATCTTCGGTGTGGAAGAGGAGGGGTGAGCCCCGATCGGTCCAAATGCGTTCGTACAGCGCCGCCGAGCGCTTGGGCCGCGTGCGGAGGATGATGCCGTGCAGAATCGGCCACCACAGCAGCCGCGGCAGATCCACGACGCGCCGGTCTCCGAGGAACTCGCGCAGGTACGCCCGGACGGCGGGCACGGTCGGCGCGTCAGGGGTGCCGAGCTGGGCGAGTAGGACGCCGACCTTCATAGGCGGAAGGTAGCACCGTACGTACGCGTTCAGGTGTCCTGTCGAGCACGTACGGCTTCGTGGCTGCGGGCCCTGGACTTGCCGTCTTCGGGCTCGAGTGAAATGACCACGCCCCGCCTCTCGGGCTATCGCTGGCT
>JAQBWE010000065.1 GCA_027625315.1 Planctomycetota bacterium | reverse complement strand
CCACCGCCGTCTTCACGGCGTCGAAGTTGGCGTTCATCTGCGCCGAGCTGATCGTCGTGCCCGGGGCAAACGCGTTGGGGATCGTCAATCCCATCAGGATGAACGCGGTCAGACCCAGCGCCCAGACGAGGACGAACTTGTTGGCAGTGTTCACGGATCTCTCTCCTTCGATTAGCAGGGGTGAAGACGTGAAGTTCTAGGGGGTGACGGGCCTGGCGAGACGGAAACCGATGAGGGGGTCGCTGATCGTCGGGCCGGCGAAGTTGCGGATGGCGGAACGCCCGAACCCGGCATCGAGGAGCCACGACCCGCCGCGGAGGACGCGGCCGCCGGGGCCTGCAGCGCCGGTCGGATCGGTCGTCACCGACACCAGGTCGCCCGAATACGCCCCGTACCAGTCCGCGCACCACTCCCACACGTTGCCGTGCATGTCGTGGAGCCCCCAGGCATTGGCGGGGAAGCTCCCCACGTCCGTGGTGGTTGCGCGCCACAGCCCCGCGGGCGCGCCGTTGTACGGGCCGTTCCCATTGTAGTTCACCTGCGCCGGGTTGATGTTCTCCCCGAAGGCGAAGGGCGTCGTCGTCCCCGCCCGGCAGGCGTACTCCCACTGCGCCTCGGTAGGCAGCCCATAGGTGTCGCCCGTCTGCGTCGAGAGCCAGGCCGCGAACGCGACGGCGTCGGTGTGGCTCACCTCCGTCACCGGCTGGGCGTCGCCGTCGGCCGTGCTGGTGTGGCCGGCTTCCTTCACGCGGTACTGCGCGTTCGTGACCTCGTGGGCCGCCAGGTAGAACGCCTGCGTCAGGCGCACATGGTGGTGAATCTCGTCGCCGCCGCGATCCACCTCCGAGCCGGGCGAGCCCATCCAGAACTCCCCCGGCGGGATCAGCACGAAGCGCATGCCCGTGGTCGGCTCCACGTAGGCCGCCGCCAGCCCGTTGTCCCGCGCGTACTGCAGCTGCCGGGGCGAGAGCCCGCTCTCCGGGCTCAACTCCCCAAGCTGCGTGGTGTTCGTCGCGCTCTGCGCCTCCAGCGCATCCACCGCCGTCTTCACGGCGTCGAAGTTGGCGTTCATCTGCGCCGAGCTGATCGTCGTGCCCGGGGCGAACGCGTGCGGGATCGTCAATCCCATCAGGATGAGCGCGGTCAGACCCAGCGCCCAGACGAGGACGAACTTGTTGATCGTGTTCACGGTTCTCTCTCCTTCGATTCGTACACGGTCAGAGGGCAGGTCGCGACGTGCGGCCTACTATTCCCAGGTGGCGCCGTCCCAGGTCCCCCCGTCCCACTGCGCGGGGCCGGTGGGGGTGGTGTTGCCCGAGCTGCCGCCACCACAGGCCGTGGTCGTCAGCAGCAGCGCGGCGCCCAGGGCGAGCATCAGACCACGTACGAATTGCCTGCGCATGGGAGTCTCCTAGCGGGGCCATGCTGACCCCGGAGGGCCGCAAGCGTAGCGCACGCGGTGATCTGGATTCAAGGTGGCTCTGCTGTTCTGCTACTGGCTACTGGGCCGGCGGGCACGGGCGAGTTTCAGGTGGCGAGTTGCGACCAAGCCTCCCGCTGTACGTGCCAGGGTGGCTCTGCCGCTACCGCCCGCAGCGCCAACGCGGCCCCACGATTGGCCCCACATTTGGCCCCACATTCTCCTGCGCGATGCCTCGCGTCCGCTGTTGCTCTTGGGCGCAGCGGCTGCCGAGCAGGGGGTGCCCGAGTCGGCACCAGGGGCCCATTCTTTGGGCCCTAGGCGCGGCGAATGGCCGTCTCTAAGCCGCGGGCGTTGGAGCCGGTGGTCCGGATTGAACGGACGACCTGCGGTTTACAAAACCGCTGCTCTACCACTGAGCTACACCGGCTGGAGAACCCTGCTGCGAACGCGAACGCGTGCCGCCAGAGTCTAGCGAACATACACGGCGTGCCGCGCTCCCGCGCGGAGTCTTCGTCGCTCACTCACGCTCGCTCCGCCGGTGGAGCTAGTGCCTGCCTCCCCCGAACCCCCTCACGCTTGCTTACAATACTGCTGCTCTACCACTGAGCTACACCGGCTGGAGAACCCTGCTGCGACGGCGACGATACACGATTGACCGCCGCCCCCATCGACCTTCCGCGTAGACCGGTCGTCGCTCATCCCCTGAGAATGCCGACCCCAGTGATTACGGCGCCAGCGTCGCGCGCATGCGCGCACGGTGGGCAGCGATCGCGGCCCGGACATCCTCGAGATGTGCGCCCCCGAACCGGCGGCGTACGTGCCGCAGTAGCTCCAGCGCCACCACCGCCTCCGCCACGATCGCCAGACGGGGCACCGCGGTCACGTCGCTGCGCTCCACGCGCGCCGGCACGGCCTCCCCGGTTCGCAGGTCGACACTCGGCAGCGCCGCGCGCACCGTCGCCAACGGCTTCATCGCGGCGCGCACGACGATCGGCTGGCCGTTGCTC
Organism: Planctomycetota bacterium; assembly: GCA_027625315.1. Lineage (GTDB taxonomy): Bacteria > Planctomycetota > PLA2 > PLA2 > JAEUHO01 > JAHEIK01. Next base: position 11,949 of record JAQBWE010000065.1, on the reverse strand, counting down.
ATGCCGCCCTCGATCCCTCCCGCCTCGTTGCCGCCCCGGGCCGGCAGCTCGCCTAGCGCCGTGGGCACGATCGTGTCGTGCAACTCGGTGCCGCGCAGCGCCGCGCTGGCAAAGCCGCGACCGATCTCCACGCCCTTCACCGCCTGCACGCCCATCAGTGCCGCGGCCAGTCCGGTCGAGAGCTTCGTCTCCGGACGCTCGTGCCCGCCGAGCCCGACAGGCACACCCGTCGCCACGACCTCCACGATGCCACCCAACGTGTCGCCCTCACGCTTGGCCTGCGCAACGAGGTCCAGCGCGACGTCGACGGCCTCGGCGCTACCCAGCGCGTGCAGGGCACTGGCGTCACGACGCGCGCGGCACGCTTCAAGGTCGTCGTCGACTGCGCCGCCGACGTCTACGCCGCCCAGCGCCACGGTGTGCCCGAGCACGTGCACACCCAGAGCCTCGAGGCACTCCGCCGCAATTGCTCCGGCCGCGACGCGCGCCGCCGTCTCACGCGCGCTGGCCCGCTCGAGCACGTCGCGCGCGTCGGATAGGCCGCGGTTGAGCGCACCAGCCAAGTCCGCGTGCCCCGGACGCGGGGCGTGGACGGGCGGCAGGTGGGCATACGTCGTGTCGCGGTTGCGGATCTTCAAGGCGATCGGGTTGCCTGTGGCCCGCCCGTCTCGCACCCCAGCGGTGATCTCGACCTCGTCCTGCTCGGTCCGCTGGCGAGGGCTGGCCCCGGCCCCACCTTGACGGGCCGCCAGCCGGGCGTTGAGGTACGCCGCCGTTACCGGCGCCCCGGCCGGGATCCCCGCCAAAATGGCGGTCAGTTCCGGGCCGTGGCTCTCACCTGCAGTCTCGAGTTGCAGCTCCATGCGGCCGGGTACTGTACGATCGGGGCGGCCCTCCGACCCGAAGAGGAGCCAAGAATGGGACTGAATCTGACCGGAGATGCTGGCGACCCCGCCAAGCCTACCGAACGCCGCACAGGAATCGCGGCGCGCGTCGAGAGCGCCTCGAAGATGTCGGCCCCCGCGCCCAAGGGCAAGGGCATCGTGCTCATGTTGCTTGGTGTCGTTGTGCTGGCCGCGTTGATCCACGACTTCATGGGTCGTGGCGCCGCCAGCGAGAAGGTGCGCGAGATCGACAGGCAGCAAGGCGAAGCGGTCGCCGCACCCACGAACCCCGACGGAGATCGCGCCGCGTCCCCGGAGCCCGCCGGCGTGGAGGCTGTGTATCTCACGGTGCGCGACGGCGGCCAGGAGCTGCGCCTCACGCCGTCCGCGGCCATCGTCTACTTCACGACCGCACCCGCCGACAAGCAGAGCGAGATCCGCCCCAAGCTGCTGGCTGGCCTCGCTGCGGAGGCTGGCAAGCGCGGCCCGCAAGCGCGCGAGGTCTATGAGCTGGCGTCCCATCTGCTTGAGGGCGTGAGTGAGGAATCCGACACCCTCGCCGGCCCGCTCGCCGAGCTAACCCTCGCGGCGATTGGCGTCCTAGAGAACGACGCCGCCGCGCCGGCCGCCTTGCTGTTCTTGCGAAGCGTACCGGGTGGCGTGCCGGCTCTCGCGGTCCATGCGCTTGACAAGGTGATCCTCGAGCGCGGCCGCCCGCTGCACGTCCGCATCGCGGCGGCAGAGGCCAGGCCCGAGGCGGGACGGCCCGAACGCCTGCGAGCCCTCGCAGAGGACCCGGGCACACATCCCGCTCTGCGGGCTGCGCTGCGCTAAGGAGCCGCGCGGAGGTAGTGACCGCCGCCGCGATGGGCGAGCGCACGCATCAAGGGACTCTCCTTCTCGCCCAGCACGATGCTGTGCAGCACCGTCAAGGCCGGGTCGAGCCGGTCTAGTTTGTCCGCCACGACGCGGGGCGGTAGCGCGCCCATGTTGTCGCGCCCGTCGCTCACGGTGATCATCGCCACGGCTTCGCGGAACTGCTCCTTGGCCTCCTGCTTGGCGCGCACGCGCTTGTCCACGATCGTGAGACCAGCGTTCAGCGGCGTGTAGACATCCGTACTGCGGCCCGCTTCAAGCCCCCGCAGGAACAGCACGAGATCTTCCTTGTTGGCCGGCGAGGCCGCCACCATCGCGCCGCCCTTCCACATATGGACCTTGTCTGAGAAGAACAGAGCCGCCACGTGCACATCGCTGCCGAGCAGCGCTACGGCCTCCGTGATCTGCCGCTTCGCGCGGCCGAAGCCGCCCGAGCCCACGGATCCGCTAATGTCGATCACGAAGACGATGTCCTTGGCGGCGAGTGGCAAGCCGTAGAAGTCCGGCCGCAAGGAGCGCGTGATGTGCGGCGGCGGCTCCTCGACCACACCGCCCGTGGTGACGGACGGTCCGGTCTCTTGCGGCCGCGCAGCCGCCCAGCGCTCGTACCACGCCTGCCACGCCGTCGCGTCGTAGCCGTGGCCTTCGCCGCTGATGGCCTCCAGGGCTTCGGCCGCGGCGGAGCGCACGATCGGGCTCTTGTCGCGCAGGTGCGCGATCAGGAGCGGAGCGGCGTCCGCCTTGCGACGATCGCGCAGGATGAGCAGCAGCTCGCCGCGAAACGGCGCGCTGGTTTCGTTGTCGAGAATCCGCTCGAAGGCGGTCAGTTCGTCTGCCCCTCCGGACAGCAACTCTTGGCGCGCTTGCGCGCGTACGATCGCGTCGCGGTCTTCTTGCGCCGCGAGGATCACCGGGATCCAGGCGTGCTCGTGCGACATGCGAGCGAGAGCCCGCACCATCAGCCGGCGAATCTCTGCGTCGTCTTCGGTCTTCTCAAGCGCCTTGCGCAGGATCTTGGCCGCGCCGAGCTGCTGCCGACGATCCAAGTGCGCGCTCAAGCGTCCGACGTCGTTGACGGCCACGCGTCGTTCCTCCGGCGTGCCGGACGCCAGGGCCCGCTTGACCGCCGCGACCGCTTCGAGCGCCGCCTCCTGACCTGGATCCCCCGCGTGCGCAGGCCACGCCACCGCAGCGAACACCACGGCCACGAGGGCGGGGCGCAGAAGTCGAAGGGCTAGGGATCGGGCGGGCGTGGGCATGGCACCTATGCAAACGCGGCGTTGCCGCGCCTGCGCCATCCTACTCGCTCCAGAACGGGATCACTCGCCGCCCTGCTCCGCGTCCAGCTGCTCGACGGCGCTGTTGCGCCCCATCAGCAGGGTCTGGCGGAGGCTGGGCGAGAGCCCCTCCTCCTGAAGCATGCGCTCCATCGCCACCACGGCTTCCTTGCCGCCGATGCTACCCAGAGCGATCGCCACGCGCCGCTTGGTGGTCTCGCTGCCGCCGGCGTAGAGGCTGCCGAGCTTCTCGATGTAGCCCCGGCTGCGGTGGCCCATGCGCCCCATGGCTTCGACCGCTGCCTGGCGGACCTCTTCGTCCGGATCGTCCAGGACCTTCGACACGACTCGGAGGCTGGCCGCCGACTTGGCGTTGCCCAAGGCGATGAGCAGGCTCTTCTTGAACTGCGCCGGGCGCGGATTGGCCGCAGCGCTGTCGAGCGCCTTCGCCAACACCTCGGCCACGCCACGCTCGGCGGTGTCGAGTACGCCGATCGCACGCACGGCGCGCTCGCCGAACACGCCCGGCTCGGCGGCCTTGCGGAGGAGGAAGTCCACTGCCGCGGTGTCGCCGATGCGGCCCAGCGCGTCGATCGCGAGGTGCCGCACATCGTCGGGCACGCCGTCGCGGTCGAGCGCCGTAAGGGGATCAACCAGTGCGTGCGCACCGGGCTGGGCCGCGGCAACCAGCAGTGCCTTGAGCACCTTCGGCGATGTCTCGCTACGCAGCTGCGTGGCCAACACCTCGGCGGTCGCGGGGTCTGTCGTGTCGAGGCTCTGCAAGATGTGCAGCGGCACCTGGGCCGGGTTGGCAGCACGCTGGAGGTACTCGCCGATGGCGCGTGCGGCCTCAGGGCCACCGCGCTTGGCGAGCGTCTGGATCAGCTGCAAGTCCGCCACGACGTCGCCGGAGAGTCGTCCTTCGAGGCGGCGCACGACGGCGTCCCGGTCACCCGCCGGCATCTGCCAGAGCGCGGTGAGCACGGCTTGGCGTGCGCCCTTGATCACGCTGGCGTCGTCGAGCATCTCAAACAAGTCTTCGATGAAGCTCGCGTCGCGCAGTTGGGCGTACACGAACATCACTTGATTACGCCGCCCCGACACGAGCTCGTTCAGCAGCACCGGCCTGAGCGCGGCGGGGATCGGCTCGGCCATGAGGCCCACAATGCGCGCGACCTCCTGCCAGTCGACGGGCTCGGCGGCCAGCATGCGCCGAAGCTCCTGCTCGCGCACCGCCGGATCACTCAGATCGATGCCGCTCGGCCGACGGACGCCCACGAGGCTCCCGCTGCCGTCGGGGAGCTGCGCGGGGGGGGGGCCGGTGGGCGTTACGCCCGTTGTGTCGAGCTCCGGTACGCCCGGCTCGACAGGCCCAACGTCGCCGTCCACGTCGGTCGGGAACTGGATCGGACGCGGGTTGTCGCCGCCGTCCAACAGCACGAGCACCAGCGCACAGGCCAAGACCAGGGCGGAGAGTAGGGCGAGGGCGAGTTTGAAGCGGGGCGGCATGGCAGCTTCCATTGGAAGCCAGGCGCAGGCCTTGGGCTTCCCGAAATTCGGAGATTCGTTCCCCCCCATCGACGGTTCGGCCGTCTGGGGTGTAGCGCGTCTCCCCCCGGGCCGCGTCCCGGCTCGTTAGGTACCGGCTCCGGCCGTCTGGCGTGCGGCCTCAACCAGACCACGAAACAGCGCCTGGGTGAGGGGATCATCTCGCCGGCGCTCCGGGTGCCACTGCACCCCCACGAGGAACGGGTGGGCCGGATCTTCCGCCCCCTCGATCACGCCGTCGGTCGCACGCGCGGTGACCACGAGGCCCGCGGCCAAACGATCGATCGCCTGATGGTGGAAGGTGTTCACGCGCGTGCGCGCGGTCCCCGCCAGTTCGCGGAGGTGCGTCCCTTCCTCAATGAGGATCGAGTGGTCGACGGCACTGTGGCGGATCGCCCTTTGGCTGTGACGAATGGCGCCGGGGACCTGTCCGGGGATGTGCTGGAATAACGTTCCGCCAAAGGCGACGTTCATCACCTGGATGCCGCGGCAGATGGCCAGCGTCGGGACGCCCTGCGCGCGAATCCCGCGGCACAGTGCCAGCTCGAAGAGATCGCGGGCTGAGTCCACGACGCCCAGATCCGGATGCGGCTCCTGCCCGAAGTGATGCGGCTCGACGTCGACGCCGCCGCTCAGCACCACGCCATCCACGCGGGAGAGATAGGCCGGGACATGGTCAGCGTCGATGTTGGGCAGCATCAAGGGCAGCCCGCCCGCGTCCAACACGCACTGGACGTAGTACTCAGGCAGGGAAAAACGTAGGTGGGCATCCTCCTCGCGATCGACCAAGGTCGAGCACGAGATGCCGATGACGGGGCTGGACTTCATGGGGCTCCGGGGGCGGGGGCTCTACTCATCGTACGTCGGTCCCACGGCGCAGGATGTTGAGATGCGACCTGTCCGCGCCCGTGCTCCCGTACGCATCGACCTTGCTGGCGGCACGCTGGATATCTGGCCGCTGGGACTGTGCTTTCCGCCCGGCGCCGTCACGGTCAACGCCGCGCTCGATTTGCCTGTCGAGGCCGAAGTGCGCCCCGCGGCCGACGAGACCATCACGCTGCGCAGCACGGACCTTGCCTGTGAGGCGGTCTATGCCTCGCGCGCGGAACTCCGCCGTGCGCTCGACGAGGGTGCCTGCGAGCTGCCGCTCTTGGGTCACGCTGTGCTCGCCCTCGCCGGCCGCGGCGGGCTGTGCCTCACCACCAACGCCGACCTGCCCGCCGGCAGCGGCCTGGGCGGCTCGTCCGCGCTGCTGGCGGCCACGCTCGGCGCGCTGGACTGTGCGTACGGGGGTGCGCTCGACGCCCGCGCGCTGCAGGCGTTGGCGCAGGACGTGGAGACGTCGCTCTTGCGCACGCCCACGGGCTACCAGGACTACTTCCCCCCTCTGCTCGGTGGCTGCCTCGCCCTCGAGCGGCGCGTTGGCGGCCTGGACGTCCATCCGGTGCCTGTGGACCTCGCGGCACTCGCGGAGCGGCTGCGGCTGGTATGGACCGGCGAGCCCCACCACTCGGGGCTCACGAACTGGGGTGCGGTCCGGGCGTATCTCGCGGGCGAGCCAGCGACCGTGGAAGCTCTCGGTCGGATCGCGTGCGCAGCGCGCGGCGTCTGGGAGGCCTTGGCGGCAGCCGACCTCGATGGGGCGCTGCAGGCCATGCTGGCCGATGGGGCGGCGCGGCACGCCATGGCGCCGGGCATCGCCACCCCCACCATCGACGCGCTCGACCGGGCCGTGCGCGCCGCCGGCGCCCTCGGCACGAAGATCTGTGGGGCGGGCGGCGGGGGCTGCGTCCTCGTGCTCTTGCCCGCAGGTTCCAGCCACAGCGCCATCGACCGTGCGCTGGAGGCCGGGCCCGGCGTCGTACTCCCCCTGCGGCTCACGGCGGAAGGCCTGCGCCTAGAGCGCCTCGACAGTTGACGCCCCCCGGCCGGGGCTTCGCGCGGGAGCACCTGCGGCTATCCTGCTCCCCGAATCATGAAGAAGCCCCTCACCGCTCTCGAGACCGCCGCGTTCAACACGATCCTCGACACCCAGCACGAGTCCGAGGGGTGGCTGGATCTCACGCGGGTATCCAGCCGCACGGCGCGTCACCTCGCGGACGTGCGGCAGGCCTGTGCGCGCCTCGCGCGCTACGGCCTCGTCTCGATCGACGAGCGCGCCGAGGACGAGCGCTGGCTGCGCTTCTCCATTCCCGACCCCGCGCAGGACTAGTTCGCGCGGGACCAGTTCGCCCAGGCCTGCTAGGCGGGCAGGCCTGCTAGGCCGGTAGGAACGTCCCACGTTTCGCATTCGGCGGCAGCTCTTCAAGTAGCATCGGCACCGTCGTGTAGGTGCGCCACCGCGGCGTCAAATCAGCGTAGTGCGGCGAGCCGATGTGCCCCGACTGACCGCCGAACGTCACCATGCGGCCCGCGCGTGGTTCGGCCAGGTCTACGACGTGCCGGTAGGACTGACCCGCGACGACCGGCCCCGGGCGCGCATGTAGGTACTGGCCCGACACGACGCTGAACGGCCCTCCGTCCGCCGGGAACGCCGGTGTATTGAACGCGGGCGCGAGAGCAGCCAACGCGCCGAGGGGATGGCGAAGCGCCAGCGTGTGGAACGCGCCCCACGGGACGTCGTGCGCGAAACCACGGGCTGCGAGGTCCTTCGTGGCGTCTTCGAGGGCACCCGCGAGCAACGCGGCGCGACTGCCCGGCGGAGCCCACGGGTTCGCGTCGGACTCGAACGCGGCGAACAGCGCGGCGTCCACGAAGTTCATCACGCCCATCCAATGAGCGCACAAGTCGCGCCCCAGGGTCGGCTCAAACACGCGGCGCACGAGATGGTGGTAGAGCAGGTGCCACGCAACGCCGCCCCGATCGGCGGCGGCCTCCGCACCCTGCCACGCGTTGACGGCGCGCGCAAGTGTGGACGTCGCGGGCGCGAGAGCCACGGCCTCGTCGAGGTACGGCACCAGCACGGAGCGGCGAAAGCGAGCCTGGGCGACGCACACCGCGTCGCTCTGCATCGCCAGCATGTCGTCACGCGTCAGCCCCTGGCGACCGCTTAGTAACTCCGTGATGCGCTCCGCGCGGTAGTTCGGCTCGTAGAGATGGCTGAGGTAGAGCGGATAGCCGCCGTCAGCCGGAGGATGGTTCGCAGAGACCACCTCGTCATGCGGCGCCAGCCGACGATGCGGCAACTCCGCGCCGGTCGCCCATCCGGTCCAGTCCGTGGCGCTGCGACTACCGTCGCGCGGCAACGCCGGATGCGTCGACTGGCTGCGCCGTGGCACGCGGCCAATGAGCCGGTAGGCCGCTTCGCCTGCCGTATCCGCCACGAGGAAGTTCTGCGCCGGGGAGCCGTAGCCGCTCACGGCCGCCAGCGCCTCGTCGACCGTGCGGCTGCGGCCGAGTGCGAGGAACGCCTCCATGTCGGGTGTCGGGTCGTGCAGCGCCATGCGCAGCGACAGCGCGGGGCCCTTGTAGCCGGGGAAGGCGTCGGTCAGTAGCGCGCCGCGATGCGTGCGGCGCACGCGGAAGAGGACGTCGGCCCCGCCCTTCACGTGGATCGTCTTCGTCTCGAGGTCGAGCGGGCGCCACGCGCCGTCGACCTGGTAGCGCGTGCCCGTCTCGTCCAGCGTCTCCGTCCAAAGATCGCAGTCGTCCAGCATGCCGTTTGTGAGCGCCCAGGCGATGCCGGGCGTGCGGCCGATGACGATGCCCGGAAGTCCCGGCAGCGAGCAGCCCACCGCTTGGTAGCGCGGAGCATGCAGGCTCGCGAGGTACCAGATGGCCGGCAGCGACAACTCCAGATGCGGGTCACTCGCCACGAGCGGCTTGCCGCCCGCCGCGCGTCCCCCACCCACCATCCACGCGTTGCTTCCCGTCGGCGGGACCGGCGGCACGAAGCGCAGCGCATCGGCAAGCCCCTCCGCAACGAACCGCGTGTGCGCGAGCGCATCCGCACCCGGCACTGCGGGCAGCAGCCAGTCGAGCCTGGCGCCGTCATCCTTCAGCCGGTCGGCAAGGGCGCCGAACACCGGCGCTGCGCGCCACTTGAACGCAAGGCCGAGCGCCATTCCCTTGGCGATCAGAATGGAGTCCGTCGGCCGCCAATCTTCCAGCGGAAGCCCCAAGAGGCGATGCTCAAGGGGTCGCCGCCGCCGCTGGCGCGCTAGGCAGGTATTGACGCCCTCCACGTACGCACCGAGCAGCGCACGCCCCTCAGAGCCAGCGGACTCCCACGTGCGTTCGGCGGCCCGTTCCAAATCAAACACGCGCATGAGCCGGTCCGCGTCGACCGTCGTCGCTTCCTCACCGAACGGCGGCAGGGCTAGGCGTCCCAGCGGCCGCTCCCCCACGACCGCGGCGAGTCCGCCACGCAGCACGCGGCGCAGGATGTCCATGTGGAAGAAGCGGTCGCGCGCGTGGCAGTAGCCCTGCATCCGCAGCGCGTCGGCATCGCAAGTCGCACGGATGTGCGGGATGCCGTGCTCGTCGATGTGCACCTCCGTTGCAGCGCTCAGACCGGGCAGCGTGTGGCGCCCCTCCAGCGGCAGGATGGCGCGCCGCGACGCCGCCATGAGCAGCGGCGTGCTCGCGCGACCCAGGCCCACGAGCAGCCGATCCAGTAGCCCACGCCCCGTGCCTACTCGTTGTGCCACGTCGCGCCGATTCCCTCATAGCGTCGCAGGCGCGCTCGGAAGAGCTCCTTGATGCGCTGCATCGCCTCCGGTGTGCGCCCCTCGAACACAAGGACAAGCTCGGGGAGATTCGAGGAGGGCCGCACGAGGCCCCAGCCGTCGTCAAAGGTGACGCGCGCCCCATTGATGTCGTTGACGCGGTCGCCGTACTCCGCCTTGAAGTCGGCCACGACGTCGTCCATGACGTCGTACTTCACCTCGTCCGCGCAGTCGATGTGGATCTCCGGGCTCGTCACGTAGCGGGGTGCTTCTTCCAGCAGATCGGCCAACGGCCGTCCGGCCCGGGCGACGTACTCAGCCAGTCGTAGGCCCGCGAACAGGCCGTCGTCGTAGCCGTGGAATCCATCGCGGATAAAAATATGTCCGCTGCGCTCGCCCGCGATCGGGGCGTCGAGCTCCGCCATGCGCGACTTGATGTATGAGTGGCCCGTCTTCCACATGACCGGCACGCCACCGTGCGCCGTCACATCCTCAGCAAGCGCCTGCGTGCACTTCACGTCGAACACCACAGAAGCGCCCGGGTGCCGTTCCAGCACGGGCCGAGCGAGCATCATCAGCACGCGGTCGGCGTTGACGTCCTGCCCGCGGTGGTCCTGCACGCCCAGCCGGTCGCCATCGCCGTCGAAGCTGAAGCCCAGATCCGCGCCGGTCTCGAGCACCTTGGCGCGAATGGCTTGCCGCGCGGAGAGTTCGCTCGGGTTGGGAAAGTGGTTCGGAAAGTCGGCGTCGGGCTCGCAGAAGAGCGGCACGACGTCGACGCCCGCGCGGCGAAACGCCTCCTCGCAAAACAGTGCGGCCGTGCCATTGCCCGGGTCGAGCACGATCTTCAGCGGGCGCTCGATCTGGACGCGCCCCACCATGTCCGCGAGATACGCCTCGCGCAGATCGACGCGCTCGATACGGCCGTTGCCGCTCGCAAAGTCACCGGACGCACAGATGTCGCGCAGTCGTTCGATGTCGGGCCGCAGCAGCGTGCGCACGTAATCGAGCGACATCTTCAGGCCGCTCCAGCCCTGGGGATTGTGGCTCGCTGTGATCATCACGCCGGCAGCGCTGTCGAGGTGGATCTGCGCGAAGTACAGGGTCGGGGAGAGTCCGCAGCCAATGTCTGTGACCGCGATGCCCGCGGCGACGAGTCCCTCTGAGAAGCAGGCGTGCAGTCGCGGGCTGTAGTGGCGCAGATCGTGGCAGATGACGACGTGTTCAAGGCCGCGCTGGTGCGCGAGCGTGCCGAAGCCGCGTCCGAGCAGGCGCATGTTCTCGTCCGACAGTTCGTCCCGCGCGTCGGGGAAGTACTCAGGGACACGCCCGCGGACGTCGTACTCACGAAAGAGAGTCGGCTTCATCGACACGAGGTTGAAGGCCTCACGCGGGGCGGTCGGCGGTCAGGCCGGCCTGGACAAGCGTGTGCAGATGCACCATCCCTACCGGGTGGCCGTCCGCGTCCACAACGGGTAGCAGGTAGATCGGGCGCGGCTGATGATTCTCCATCGTGCGCAGTGCCTCAATCGCGAGCGTCTCGCTTGTGACGGACGTGGGCCCGCGCGTCATGAGCTCGCCGATCGGTCGCGCAAGCAGCTCGCCCACGCTGCCGCTCGCGCCCTGGATGCTCCGGCGCACGTCACCGTCCGTGAGGATGCCGACCAAACGACGGTCGGCGTCCACGACGCTGACGCCGCCGAGTGTGCTGCTCGTGACGCGTTCCAAAGCTTCCTGGAAACTGGCGTCGATCGACACGACCGGATTCGTGTGCGCCCCTCGCAGCAAATCGATCACGCGCAGCGTGAGTTTCGTACCGATGGCGCCGCTCGGGTGAAACAACCGGTACTCGTCGGTCGTGAAGCCCCGGCGCTCCATGAGGGCTACCGTGAGAGCATCGCCCAGGGCGAGGGTCAGGACGGCCGATACCGTGGGGACGAGCCCCGTCGGGTCGGCCTCGCGAATCTCGCCCCAGCACAGCGTCACATCGGCTGCTCGTCCGAGCGGGCTGTCTGCTACGCCCGTGAAGGCTATGACGCGCGCGCCCAGGTTGCGCATGACCGGAACTAGCTCGATCACTTCGCGCGTGCTGCCGGAGTTGCTGATCGCGAGCACGACGTCGCGCGAGGTAACGATGCCTACGTCGCCGTGAAAGCCCTCGGCCGGATGCAGGAACGAGGCCGGGGTGCCGGTCGACACCAGCGTGCTGGCGAGCTTGCGACCGATCTGCCCGCTCTTGCCCATGCCGCACACCACAATGCGGCCGCGGCACCCCAGCATGAGCTCGACCGCTGCATCGAATGCGTTCGCCAGGGCTGGCATGCGGGCCCACAGTGCCGTGAGCGCATCTCGCTCGGCGGCAACCACCTCGGCGCCGATTTCGTGGGGCTCCCTCGCCATGGCAGGAGGATACGGGAGCAGCGCCGAACCCGCGGCCCCCGCGTGACCCGGCGAGGGCCGGCCGCGAGGGGTACACGTGACCTCCCCCCCTGCCCGCCGCCCGCTCGGCCGTGTGCCGCTGGCCGCCCCCACCCTAGCGATGGCTGTTGGTGCGGGGCTCAGTCAGGGCCTGGGCGCGGCGCCAGGAGCCGCTCTCGGCGCCACCCCCCTGGCGCTGCTCGGTGGTCCCGCGCTGTTGGTGGCGGTTCTGTTCCCAGGTCTGCGCGTCGGCGCGCTGGCCCTCCTCCTCGGGCTGCT
>JAQBWE010000064.1 GCA_027625315.1 Planctomycetota bacterium | reverse complement strand
GAGGCCGAGGGTTTCCGGGCGGTCCAGGCGGGCACGCTGGCGGAAGGCCGCGCCCGGCTGGCGGAGGCCAAGGCCGGGTTCCGTGCGGTGTTCGTGGACGATCGCCTGCCCGACGGCCCGGGGGCCGAGGCCGCGCTCGCACTGGCGGCGACGCCGCGGCTCATCGTGCTGGCGGCGGACCCCGTCGCCGCCGGCGCGGCGCGCCTGCCGGAGGGCACTTGTGTTCTGGCCAAGCCGTTCCTGCGAACGGACCTGCTCCGCGCCCTGCACCAGAGCGTGTCCGGGTAGGATCGGGCCCGGACGGCTCCGGCTGGTCGTCTCGGAGACGTGGCATGGCTGACGACAAGGCTTCCGGCGAGCACGCCGCTCCCCCCTCGAGCAAGCTCGACCTGGCAGGCATGCAGGCCCTGCTTGACATCACCCGGCGTCTGAACGCCGAGGTCGACTCCGACGCCGTCCTGGGCACGATCGTGGACAGTCTGGTCAACATCGTGCGGGCTGATCGCGGCTTCCTGATGCTGCGGGACAGCGACAACGAGCTGCAGTTCACCATCGCCCGCGACCGCAAGGGCGTGCCCCTCGAGGAGAAGAAGTTCCGGGTCAGCCGGGGCGTCGTGGACGAGGTCGCGGCCTCCGGCGAGACGCGCCTGATCGACGATGCGGCGGCTTCCGACGCCTACAACGCGCGCATGAGCATCGTGAGCCTCTCGCTCCGCACGATCCTGTGCGTGCCGCTCAAGACCCAGCAGGGCGTCCTGGGCGTCATCTACGTCGACAGCAACGCAATCACCCGCCGCTTTACCGACGACGACGTGCCCCTGATCGAGGCGTTCGCCGCCCAGGCCGCCTCCACCCTGGAGCGCCTGCGCCTGCAGAAGGCCGAGATGGAGCGCGACCGCATGGCGGCGCAACTCGAGGTCGCCAGCGAGATCCAGAAGACCTTCCTCCCCAGCACCTTCCCGCCGTCCGACGGCGTCAAGGGCGCGGTGGCCAGCGTCGCGGCGCTGCAGGTCGGCGGCGACTTCTACGACGTTATCCGCCTGCCCCGCGGCCGCACCGGGTTCCTGGTCGGCGACGTCTCGGGCAAGGGCGTGCCCGGGGCCCTCTTCGGCGCGCGGCTGATGTCAGACGTGCGCTACCAGGCGTTGCTGCACGACGACGTCGCCAAGACGCTCACGCACGTGAACGACATCGTCGCGGAGCGCGCTACGCGCGGCATGTTCGTGACGATGTTCTACGCCGTGCTCGATCCTGCCAACGGCGAGGTCGAGTACGCCAACGCCGGCCATCTCGCGCCGATCATCCGCAAGCCGGACGGCACGCTCGATTCGTGGGGCGAACCTTTGGGCATGCCGCTCGGCATTCTGTCGGGCCAGATCTACAAGTCCGATCGGCGCACGCTGAACCCGGGCGAGACGCTGCTCGTGCTGAGCGACGGGCCGGGCGATGCGGTGGGTGCCGGCGGCGAGCGCTTCGGCGACGACCGCGTCATGGAGACCATCACGAACGGCCCGGGCGATCCCGAGGGCCTCGTGAACTCGCTCGTGCAGGTCGTGGCGGATTACACGGGCAATCGGCCGCAGGCCGATGACCAGACGCTCTTGGCCATCGCGCTCGCCTGACAACGATGGACGCCGCTGCCACGGGTCGCGCCGCGCGGCGAGCGCTCTCGCCGTGGACGTACTTGCTGCGTAATCCCCGGCGCATCCTGCCGCTCTTCGGCATCCAGGCGCTCGTAACGTGCCTGCTCGTGCTGATCATTACGCCGACGAACGCGTTCGAGGCGACCGCGGAGGCCAACGTTCGGCCGCTGGAGATTTTCACGATCGTCTCGCCCCGCCTGCGGCGTGAGTTCGACGAGGAGCTGCTCGCAGTGCTCGACGCCAACCCGCATCAGCAGGAGCGCGTCCGCGCGAAGATGCTCTGGGTGCGCACGCCGATGATCGTCGGCGAAGGCTATGCCCCGCTCATCGCGCTGCCTGTTGAGGTGCGCGACGCGTTCCTCAAGCGCGTTGAGCTCACGCTCGTGGATGGGCGCTTGCCCGAGCCGGGCGAAGACGGCGCCGTGTTGCACGAGGCCGTCGTGCGCGCCCGCGGCATGAAGCTGGGCGATAAGTTCGGGCAGCTGATCGACCCGACAGATCCCACGCCGGGGCGTTTCACCCTGGTGGGCACGCTCGCGGGTGAGTCGCGCATGGGGATCGCCGACTTCGCCTACGCCGATCAGCCGTTCTTCGTGCTCGCGCGTCGCGATCCGTTCCAGGTGGTCTATGCCAACGCCGGAGCGAAGGACGCGAGCGACGCCTACTTGCACGCGGCCACGCAGGAAGATGGCGAGTCGGCGTTTCGCGTCGTCGACGACGACTACGTGCGCGGTCGCATCGAGGCGAACCTCAAGAACCTGCCGCTGATCCTGGGCTTCATCACGTTCTCCGTCGCCATCGTGGTGGCGCTCGTGATTGCGCTGCTCAACATGATCGCGTTCCAAGTGCGCGTGGATGAGTTCGGGCTGCTGTTGGCCATCGGGCACGCGCGCCGGCGGCTCGTCGGCAAGTTGGCGGCCGAGGCGTTCGCGGTAGCCGCGACGGGCTGGCTCGTGGGGCTTGCGCTGGGCCTGCTCGGCGTGTGGATCTACGACCAGGTGTGGCTGGCGCCGCAGGGCATCTTGCTGCGCGTGCTCGACCCGCGGCCGTTGCTGTTCTCGATGTCGGTGCCGGTGCTCTCGACGCTCACGGGTGCGATCGCGTTGGCGCGCCGGCTGCGGCGCATGGATCCCGTCGCGGTGATCCAGCGGAGGGGCGTATGAACGCGCCCACCGACGTGCTGCTCGAGGCTTTGGACGTGACGCTTGAGTACGACGACGGCTCGCGTCGCGTGCGCGCCGTGGACGGCGTCTCGTTCACCTTGGCACGTGGCATGTTCCTTGGCCTCGTGGGGCCGTCGGGCTCGGGCAAGTCGAGCCTCATGTTCTTACTCGCGGGCCTGCGGCCGCCGTCGAGCGGCGAGGTGCGGCTGCTTGGAAAGCCCTTGCCGGCGTCGCCGGACGCGAGCGCGTCGGCCCGGCGTGAGCACGTGGGCTTCTTGTTCCAGGAGCCGTTTCTCGTGCCCTACCTGTCGGTGCGCGAGAACGCGCTCGGGCACACGACCGACGCGCAGGCTTCCGCACGGCTTGACGAGTTGGCGGCAGAGATCGGCATGGCCGACAAGTTGGAGGAGCGCCCGCATCGGCTCTCGGGCGGCGAGCGGCAGCGCGCGAGCCTGCTGCGCGCGCTGGCGAATGACCCCGAGCTGGTGCTGGCAGACGAGCCGACGGCCAATCTCGACCAGACCACGGGCCGGGCAGTGATCGACCTCCTGCGGCGTCAAACACGGGCGAAGGGCCTGTTGGTGGTGACCCACGATCCCAGCATGCTCACGGGCGCGGACCGCGTGCTGTTCCTGCGCGACGGGCGGCTCGTCGAGGGATAGAGTGATGGGCATGACACGCTGGACGCTGCGACGCGCGCTACTCGCGCTGCTGACGATCTTCTTGCTTGCCTGCCCGGTCGACGCCGAGGGGGAGCGCATTACCGTGCCCGACGTGCGTCGCCGCCGCGCGGATGACGCGCGGCAGGTGATGGAAGCCGCGGGCTTCAAGGTGGGGGAGGTCTACGAGTTCTCGCTCGCGCGGATCCTCACCACGTGGCGCGTGCGGGGCGTCGTCGGCACGGTGTTCTTGCAGAAGCCCGAGCCCGGCACCATGTGGCCGAAGGGCCATGCGGTGGACCTCGTGGTGGTGGCCGAGCGCGACGGCAAGTTGCCGCCGGAGTTCCAGCGGCCGGCGCAGCCGACCGCTCCGGCTCCGCGTGATCCGGTTCCGCCGCCGACGGAGCCGTCGAGGGAAGACCGTCCGGCGCCCGACGCCCCGAAGGTCGCGGAGGGCTCACCCGACGCGCCGCGGCCTGCGCCGAAGCCCGATCGCAACCGCGTGCCCGACATGCTTGGGCTTGAGCTCGCAGAAGCCGAGCATCTCGCACGCCAGTCCGAGATGTCGCTGCACGTAGAGCGTGTCGCGGGCCACCCGATCGGGCGCGTGCTGGAGCAGGTGCCCGTGGGTGGCGCGCCGCGACCGCCGGGTGGCATGCTCAAGGTGGTGATTACGGCGGGCGGCGACTTTGAGTCGCGCATGCCGGGACCGCCAGCGGTGCATGTCGACGCGATCGGTTTGCCGGACTTGCTTGACCGCACGCGGCTGCAGGCCGAGCGCATCGTTGAGGCGCTGGGCTTGCGCGTGGAGTTCAAGGACGCGGAGCGTGGCCTGCCGGGTCGCGTGGTCGATCAGAAGCCTGCGGCGGGCGCGGAAGTGCCGAAGGGCAGCTTCGTGACGCTGTGGATTGGGCCGGGTTCGGCGGAGGGTGAGGCGCCTGTGGCGCCGCCGGGGCCCACGGACGTTCCTGACAAGCCGAAGGATCCCGCGCCGGAGGCGCCTTTGGATCCGGGTCCGCTGCCGCGGGGTGTGCCGGAGCCGGTGTCGCCGTCGACGAACACGCCGATTCCGCCGGGCGAGAGCGTGCCGGTGGGGTTCACGTGGCGTGGGGTGGACGGGGCGAACGCGTACCTGCTCGAGGTCGAGGAGATGGGTGCCGAGGGCCGCTGGCTGCCCTTGGCGCGTAAGCCGGCACGAACGACGGCGGTGTTGATGGACGTGGAGCGGATCGACGCGCGTGGCACGTCGCAGCTGCGCTGGCGTGTGACGGCGGTGATCGGTGGCCGCCGCGGCACACCCTCAGACTGGATCGTCCTCAAGTAGCCGTACCGAGGCTGGTTTTTTCCCTCGACGTTCGCGCGCTTGCTGCGGTGCGAGCGTGAGCGATCCGCGCGGTATCCTGTGCGCGACGCCGTTCCTGCGTCGGAGGGTTTGCGTTGGAACCGGTCGTCTTACTCGCGATGCACGCGCTGGATACGGCGTCGCCTGAGTTCTGGAAGGGTCTCGGCTCGGCGTTGCTGTGTGGTGGCGCGATCGGCCTCGAGCGTCAGCTGCGCGGTCGGCCCGCGGGGTTGCGCACGTGCTCGCTGATCTGCCTTGGCACGATGATCTTCGCGCGCCTGGGCGAGGTCATTACCACCGACGGGGGCGACCCGGTGCGCATGGCTGGGCAGATCGTGGTGGGCATCGGCTTCTTGGGTGCGGGCGTCATCATGAACCGCCACCATGTGGTCCGCGGCCTGACGACGGCGTCGGTGATCTGGCTGCTGGCCGCACTGGGCGTTCTGATCGGCTTGCGGATGTATGACTCTGCGTTCGCCGTGACGGCTATCGTGGTCGTGATGCTGGGCGGTGTGGGCGCGCTGGAGCGCCACGCGCCCTGGCTCCGCCGCGGCGCGCACGGCAAGAGCGCCGCAGCGCCGCCCGACGATAACGACGACCAGCCCGTCTGACCCGCGCCTGCCGCGAACGTCGAGGGAAAAAACCAGGCACGGTATGGGCTACCGAACCATCGTCCCGCCGGTCACCTCGCGCAGGAGCCAGCCGTCGTCGCCACGCACGAGCACGGCTTCGATGCCTACGCGCATCGGGCGCGCCAGCACGTTGCCCCAGACAGTGCCCTTCGCACGCGCGATGTCGCCCTCGATCGTGATTTCGTAGAGCCGCAGGCCCAGGTCCGTCGGCTGGTACTTGTCCATGAGCGAGCGCAGGAGCTTGATCGTCGCAGCCCGGTCCTTGCCCGCGTACTTGAACTCGGGCTCCATCCGGGCCTCGACTTCCTCGTACCGGCCTGCCTGGAGGTCCTCCGCCAGCGCCTCCGCCAACGAATCAATCGCCTCGCGGTCGGTCACGATCAACCGCTCCACCCCCCAGGCGATCAGCCCGATCAGGAGGACCCCCAAGAGCCGCGAGCGGGGCAGGAGTGACACGGCGCAGCCCCCAATCTTCCGGCCCCCCAGGCCGCAGTAAACCCCACAGGGACGCGCCCGCAGGCAGGGGTAGACTCTCCCCTCCATGGCCGACGACATCGACAAGTACTGCACCCTGGGCGCTGAGCACCTGGAACGCGGAGAGCCCGAAGAGGCCCTCCAATGGTACGACCGCGCCCTGGCCATGGACCCCGAGAACGCCATCGCCTGGTGCGGCCGCGGGAAGGCCTGCTACGACCTCGGCCGCCTCGAGCGCGCCGACCGCGACTTCCGCAAAGCCCTGCGCTTCGCGCGCCGCGCCATCGAGCGCACCACCCGCCCCCAGCGCTGGTGGGCCGACGAGGGCACCCGCCCGTACCTCAAGGCGCTCCACGGCCGCGGTCTCTGCCGCTTCTGGCTCGCCGCCTACGAAGACGCCGCCCGTATGTTCCGCCGTCTCCTGCGCCTCGCCCCCGCCGATCCGCTCGACGTGCGCTTCCTCCTTGGCGAGACGTACTTCCGCATGGGCGAAGTCGATCGCGCCATCCGCGAGTGGCAGGGCGTCGGCGATGACCCCGACGCGCTCTACAACCTCGGCCTCGCGTACTTCTACCGCGGTGAGTTCGCTCGCTCGGTGGGCGCGTTCCGCCGCGCGATCTTCGAGAACCTTTTTCTCGTCGCGCGCCTGACCAACGCCGAGATCCTCACCGACGTACCCAGCTACAACGGGACCCACTACAAGGGGCTCGACGGCGAGCACGCGGCTGTGGACTACATGGACCGCTGCGGCGACCTCTGGCGCGGCCGGCCGCTCCTCGGGCGCTGGCTCCGCGGCATCTACGAGCACACCAGTGTGCGCTCCGACGTGAAGCGTCACGTCGAACACCTGCGTCAGCTCGTGCGCGAAGACCTCGCGCCCGGCGATCGCGCGCGCCTCGAAGGCGAGAACACCGCGCTGCGCGGTGAGAACCGCCTGGCGGCCAGCGACCGCGACATCGCGCGCGACCTCTGCGAGCAGATGTTCCGCATCGAGTAGCCCCCGATCGGCGCTACTCCGCGGTGAACATCCACCGCAGGATCTGCTTCAACGACGGCGGCTGGCCGTGGAGCAGGATGCCCACGCGAAACACCCGCGCCGCGAACCGGATCGCCAAGTACGTCGACACGATCAGCACCAACAGCGTGGCCCACACCTGCCACGTCGGCGGCGTCGGCACCGACGCCAGCCGCGTCATCATGATGAACGGCGTGAACGGCGGGATGAACGACATCACCGTCGAGGTCGTGCCGTTGGGATTGGACATCGTGAGCATCGACACGATCAGCGGGAGCGCCAGCAGCATCGACAGCGGCGCCATCAAGTTCTGCGCCTCCTTGATGGTGTTGCACGCGCTACCGACCGCCACGAACAAGCTGGCGATCATCAAGAACCCGAGCAGGTAGTACGTCGCGAACCACGCGATCTGGGCGGCGCTCACGATGTCGCCCGAGCCCTGCATCGACGCCGCCGCGAGGCCGCCGCCGCACCAGAATCCCAACAGCGTCAGACCCACGCCGCAGATGCCCAGGATCTTGCCGGCCATGAGCTGGAACGGGCTCACCGACGACAGCAGCACCTCGTAGACGCGGCTGGCCTTTTCCTCGATCGTGTTACTGATCAGCATCTGCGAGATGCCGACGATGCCCATGTAGAGCAGCATCACCACCATGATCGGCAGCATGGCGCCGAAGCCGCTCGACTTCGCCCCCGTCTTGTCGATGGCATGGAAGCCCGTCGCGGGCTTCTGGATGATCTCGGCGAGGTCGCTCGGCAGCTCGCGTTCGGCGAGCAGGCGCTTCGTCACGAGGTCGGTCACCGCGTCGCGAATCACGCGCCCGGGACTGCCCATGCCGCGGATCGCCGGGCCGAACACGCCGTGCTCCGACTCGCCCTCGCCAGCCGCGCGCTTCTCAAGCACCGCCTGGGTCAGCACCACGACGTAGTGGCCCTCGCTGCCTGCCTCTCGCTTGAGCGCTTCCAAGCGCGCGCGACCCGCGTCGTCCTGCGCGTAGGGGCCGCTCGAGTGCTCGATCACGACCTCGAACGAGCTCTTCGCGCGCGGCATGCTGCGCGACTCCGGCATCTCCGGTCCCTGGGGCACCTCGGGATCCGACAGGATGCGCGTCAGCGGACCCGCGAGCGAGCCGGTCTCGTCCACGATCACGACCCTGATGGTATCCGGCGCGCTGATGAGCAGCGGGATCACGAAGATCAAGCCCATCCACACCGGCGTGAGGATCAGGCCCACGATGAACGCCTTCGTGCGCACGTTCTCGAGGTACTCGCGCTTGAGGATGTGCCACATGCGACTCATGCGGACTCTCCTGCCACGCGCTTGAAGATCTCGTGCAGGCTGGGCTCGCGCAGCTCGAACCGCGTGACCTCGCCGCGCTCCAGCAGCGCGCGCAGCAACAGCTGGCCGTCGGCATCGGGTTCGAGCGTGAGCTCCGCCTCGTTGCCGTGATCCGTCACGGCCGCCACGCCGGGCAGGCCGTCGAGGGTCGCGCCGGGCTTAAGCGCATGGCGAATATGCGCCGCTTGGCGGCCCTCGGCCGCGCGCACCTGGGCCAGCGTGCCACCCAGGCGCACCGTGCCGCGGTGTAGCAACACGAGCTCGTGGCAAAGCTGCTCCGCCTGCTCCATGACGTGCGTGGAGAACACGATCGTGGTGCCTTCGCGGTGCATCGCGAGGACCGCGTCGCGCATGATGTCGCGGTTGACCGGGTCCAAGCCTGCGAACGGCTCGTCGAGCACGAGCAGCTCGGGCCCGTGCACCACCGTGGTCACGAACTGCAGCTTCTGCGACATGCCTTTGCTGAGCGACTCGACGCGGTCGTGGATGCGATCGGAGAGTCCGGCCCAGCCGAGCCAGCGCTCGATCGAGCGATCGAGGTACGCGTCGTTGCGGCCCTTGATGCGGCCGAAGAAGCGCAGCATGTCGCCCAAGCGCATCTTCTTGTAGAGGCCGCGCTCTTCGGGGAGGTAGCCGATGCGCGGCTTGGTCGCCTCCGTCACCGGCGAGCCGAACACCTCCACGCGGCCCGTGTCGGGCGTGAAGATGTTCATGAGCATCCGGATCGACGTCGTCTTGCCCGCGCCGTTGCTGCCGAGGATCCCGAAGATCGTGCCGGGCTTCACCGCGAGCGAGAGGCCGTCCACGGCCGTGAAGTTGCCGAAGCGCTTGGTGACGTCCTGGAAGCGGACGGCGGGGCTGTCGCCGGAAGCAGTCATGCGCCGGCTAGGCTACTTGGGCGGTGGGGTGCGGACGACGCTCCCCCGGACCGTGAACACCACCGAGAGGTCGCTCGCGGAGCCGCTCGAGGTGGCCTGCGTGCGACGCGCGTGTTTCACCTCAAACGTGCGCGGCACACCGGTGGTTGCCGAGATCGAGGCGCGCCCCGTCGTGTGGTCGCCCATGGCGATCTGCCCGCGCTCGCCCTCCTTGCGGATGGGGCCCTTAATCTCGATCAGTCCGTCGATCTCGATGTCGTACCAGGAGTCGCCGTCGGCTTCGATCCGGTCGTGCAGGACGCCCGTGCCCTCGAAGGTGGGCTCCGGTCCTTCGAGGCCGGTCTCGCGCGCGAAGCGCCGGGCGTTGTCCACGCCCCGTGGCGCGATGAACTCTTCGAGCTTCCACACCTCGCCCAACTGCACAGCCCGCGGCGGTGTCCACGGATACGACCCGCCGTAGCCCGCGAGCAGCAAGCCGACCAATAGGTCCTGGGCCTGCAGCTGCTCCTCAGTCGTGCCGCCGCGCAGCTCTAGCGTGCGCGGGATCGGGCGCCCGTCGAGTTCGTGGCGCAACGTGCCGTGCATGGGCGCGCGCGCGCGGTACGCCTCAGCGTTCGTGCCCTCCGCCTCGAGGTAGCGCAGCGTCACGTCGGAAGACGCCGGGGCGTCGGGCGACGGCTGCCGTCGCGTCCAGAGGATCTCCATCACGGCGCGGCCTTGGCGATCCAGCGGAGCTGAGCTGCCCGCACCGCTCGTCTCCTGCCGCACGCGCATCGCCAGCTCGACCGTTGCCGTGAACGTCTCGCCGTGTTCGATCTTGAAGCCGGGCACCGTCGCGCTGCCGCGCGGGCGGCTTTCGAACTCGCGCGACTTCAGGCCGTGGCTGGGCTTCTCGTTGCCGCAACCCACGAGGCAGAGCAGCGCGCCGAACAGGAGCGGGCCAAGTAGGGTGAGGCCCAGGCGCGAGACAGGCATGTACGGCTCCGGGGGGCTACTCGGGCAGGGTTCGACGCAGGATGCGCATCCAGTTGCCACCCAGGATCTTTGCGATCGCCTCGCCGTCCAGCCCACGCCCAGCGAGACCGTCTCCGATTCGACGCAAATCGGCGACGGAGTCGATGCCTTGGGGGGCATCGGCGGGCGGGAAGCCCCCGTCGAGATCGGAGCCGAGGCCCACATGGTCGGGGCCAACGAGGTCGACCATGTGCTCGACATGGTCGAGGACCGTCTCCACGGTGACGGGGCCCTCGCCCAGGAACGGGTTGTAGAGCACCACGCCTACGAGCCCATCGCGCGCCGCGACGGCGCGGATCTGCTCGTTCGTGAGATTGCGGCGATGGGGCTGCAGCGCGTGCGCGTTGCTGTGGCTCGCCACGAGAATGCCGTCATCGCAGTCGAGCACATCCTCGAACGCAGCCGGCTTCAGATGACTCACGTCGGGAATCACCTGCTGGCGGCGCATCTCGGCGATGAGGCGGCGTCCGTCGGCGGTCAGGCCGCGGGCGTCATCCCAGCCACCGCAGTAGCGGTTGCCGGTGTTCCACGCGGGCCCGACCACGCGTACGCCGCGCCGCGCCCAGCGCTTGAGATCGCGGGGCGAGCGAATGGGGTCGGCGCCTTCCATCAGGTGGATCAGGCCGATCGGGCCGCCCGCCTGGCAGAGCTTGAGATCGCCCTTGCTCTCCACGCGGAACAGATCCGCCGCGTGCTTGGTGAGCAGATCCTCATAGAGCCCCATCTGGCGCTCGGCCGAGTCGGCGGGGGTGGAGTCCTTCCAGTACCCGGCGGTGGCGAAGACCGTGCCCAGGATCAGGACGACGCCGCCACGCTTGGAATCGGCCAGGGAAAGGGCGTGCCGCTCACAGGCGGGGCGCGCGAAGTCCCAGTTTTCGTCCTCCAGGAGCGCCATGGCGATGTCCTGGTGGCCGTCGACGATCATCCAATCCATGCGACCCTGCCGAATCCCCTGAGAAAATGCCCGCGGGATTCTCGCGTGAATCGCCCCTGATCGGAAGCCGCTTTCTTCCCCGATCCAGGGGTAGCCTTGCCGCGATGCCGGGCCTCTCCCACGAACAGCCGTTCTTCCTCGTCTTGCCCGCCGGAGCGCGGGTGGAGGCCGAGTTGCCGCGGCTGGTGGCGGATCCGGCCATCCGGCACCACGCCCTGCCCGCCCTCTGGGCCCTGGACCGGGCCGGCGTAGACCTGCCCCGCGCCCTCCCCGAATGCCACGCCCTGACGCTCGGCAGCCTCGAGGAGGTGCTCGGCACCCTCATCCGCCTGTGCGACGTCGACGCGCTGGACCGCCTGGTGCGGGCCACCTGGGCTGAGGCTGACGAGCGGGTGCGGCACCACTATCTATCGCTGGGCGTGACCGCCACCATGGCCATGGCGTTCCGGATGGGCACCCCGACGATCGAGCGCGAGCCGCCCGCCACGTTCGTGCGCGACCGCATCATCGAGTGCTCGTTCGAGGTGCAGTACCGCCTCGAGCGGGAGCGCGAGCCCACCGATTGGCGCGCCCCCGCGCACGAGGGCAGCCTGAGCGTGCAGCCGTTCGACATCGCCGGCCGGGCCCCGCGGCTGGAGGCCGGCATCGAGCCCGGCCAGGGACCTCTGATTGAGATCTTCGCGTATGAGCAGGGCCGCGAGCGTCACCGGGCGCACTGGCAGGCCGTCGCCGATGCGCGCGGCTGGACGTTGGTTGACCCGCGCTAGCGCGTGATCAACACGAGGCCGAAGGCTCCATCGGAGGTCACGGGCCAGAGGGTCTCGGGTCCCCACGACACCCGCACTTCGAACGCCCGGCCCGGATGGGCGTCGCCGCCGAGCGCGAAGCGGTCGAGCGTGAGCGAGGCGCGGAGCGCGCCGGAGAGCATGGCGGCCTCGCCGCTGGCCGTCGGCGGCAACATGATCGCGGAGGCCACGCCCCCTTCGAGGATCCAGCCCGCGGCCGTGAGTTCGATCCGCAGGCCGCGCGTCGTGCCCGGGCGGCGGATCTCGATGCGCAGGAACAACTCGCGTTCGGCGAGCAGCGACCCCGGCGCGTCGACGCGCAACTCCAGGCCCTCGTGCGCGGCGCGCAAGCGCAGCCCGGCGCCCGAGAGGGGCATGCTGGGGGCCATGGCCCACGAGGTTTCGCCCGACTCGCCCCGCTCGAAGGGCGCCGCGTTGGGTACGGCCAGGAGCGCCCGCTTCGCGGCCGCAGCGCCGGCCTCGAGCTCGGCCGCGAGCGGCGCCATCCAGGGCACGAGGCCCAGGTTCTCGGTGTCGGCGCGCTGCAAGTTCGCGACGAGCTCCGTGTGCCAAGTCGCGGCGTCGGCCGTGGTGGGGAGCAACTCAGTCAGCAGGTCCGCGTCGGAGAGGCCCAGGTCCTGGGTCTCCCAGAGGCCTTCCAGCGAGCCCTGGGTGCCTTCGGCGCCGAGCACGATCGTGCCCGCGAGCGCGGTTCCGAGGTCGCGGCCGCGGGGCAGGGTGGCGAGGTAGGGACGCCCCGGCTCGGCGAGGGCCCAGCCATCGAGGAGCACCACGGGGCAGCCCGCGCTCTCCGCCCGAGCGCGCGCGGCCTCTGCCGAGATGGTCAGCGGGTTCGCTTCCGGACCGCGCCAGCCGATCACCGCGACCGGCAAGTCGTCCAGGCGTAGCGGTGCACCGCGGGCTGAGGCGCGACGGTCATCCGCCGCCGACGGCACGACCGTGAGCTCCAAGAGTGCGGGGCCGAGTGCTGCCGCGACCCGCCGGGCGAGCGCGGCTTCATGGATCGCCGGCGGTTCGGGCGCGTCCCAGGCGCGGCCGTCGTCGGGGGCGAAGACCAGCGCGAAGTGGGTGGCGTGCGGCGCGAGGGTCTGCGCGCGCGCCACGACGTCGTCGGGTGTCGTGCAGGCGAACGGCACGTCGAGCACGCCGACGGGCTCGACGCCGTGGCTGCGCAGATCCTGCAGCGTGCGCGCGTTGCGTTCCGCGAGCAGCTCGTCGGCATCGATCCACATGCGGTTGGCGTGCGCGCCAGCGGCGGTGGCGACGTCATCGATGCGCAGCGCACGGCCTGTCGCGCGCGGATCCCAGCCGCGTAGGCGTTGGAGCGGGCGCACGAGGCGCGTGCCCGCGCGCACGGCGCAGCCTGCGCGCTCGTTGGGGCTCTTGAAGTCGAGCGAGCGCATGTCCGGGTCGAGCATGGCGCGTGGGGCGTCGGCGTCGAACTCAAAGCGCGCCGCACCGAGGGCCGCGGCGTCGGCGGCCATGACGATGACCAGCGCGCGCTCGCCCGCGTCCCACGCGGCGATGCGGTAGCCGCCCTCGAGGTCGTCGACCTCGAGCTGGAAGGCGTCGGCGACCTGGCGCGCGACTTCGTCGTGCTCGGGGAGCCCCAGCACGACGAGCGGCCCATCGGGCAGCGGCCAGGTGAGGCGCTCAGGCCGTGTTTCGCCGGGGAGGAACGCGTCCAGGGCCTCGGGCGTGCCGGGTGACGCGAGAACGCGCGCGGGGCCCAGCTGCAGCACGGTGGGCTTGTCGTCTTCACCGTGTGCGGCAGCGGTGGGGCCCAACAGCAGGGCGGCGACGAAGGCGGCGAGGAGGCGCACGGGGGGAGTGTAGCCGGGTTGCGGCGTACAATCCGCCCGTGCAGAGCGTGGGCATCCTCATCGTCGGCGACGAAATCCTCTCCGGCGAGATCGCCGACGAGAACGGGCCGTGGTTGATTTCACGGCTGGGCGCGGCCGGCGTGCGGACGGTGCGCCAGATCGTGGTGCCGGATGACACCGAGCAGATCGCGCTGGAGATCTTGCGGCTGCGCGCGCTGGCCGACGCGGTTGTGATCTCGGGGGGCATTGGCCCGACGCACGACGACGTCACACGGCCGGCGGTTGCGGCGGCCTTGGGTGTGGATCTGGTGCCGCATGCGGAGGCGGAGTTGCGGATTCGGCACTTCTACGGCGCGGCGGTTACGGACGCGGAGTTGTCGATGGCCCAGGTGCCGGCGGGCGCGGAGCTCGTGCACGGGGTGAAGACAGGGACGTTCGGGTTCGCGTTGCCGGGGCTGTATGTGTTGCCGGGCGTGCCGTTCTTGTTTCGCGACTTGATGGAGGGGATTGCGCCTTCGTTTCGGGCGCCGGCGCTTCACAAGGAGGAGTTGCGGAGTGCGCGTCGGGAGGGGGAGTTGGCGTCGGTGTTGGCGGTGGTGCAGGGCGAGATGCCTGATGTGGCGATTGGCTCGTATCCGGTGTGTGAGGGTGGTTGTTGGCATGTGCGGATTGTGATGCGTGGGCACGACCTCGACCGGGTGCGTGCCGTCGCGGACCGCCTCCGCGCGTCGACGTAGTCGAAGTTCGCTGCCCCAAGCAGGCGGAAACTCGGGGGCGAGGCGGATGCAGAAGCGAGGCCCGCTCGACAGCGGTCGGCGGGCTGGCTGGGGCGCGGAAGGC
>JAQBWE010000063.1 GCA_027625315.1 Planctomycetota bacterium | reverse complement strand
CGTCGTTCTCCTGGTTGGTGAAATGTATCCGACCAGGTGGCACGCTCAGAGGGGGGCAGGTCGCCCCAGGAGGAACGCCACGCTCGTTGCCGTCACGCTGCCTAGCGACACCGCGATCGTGCCGACGAGCACGCCGAATGCGTAGCCGGCACCCACGGTCAGGATCGAACCTGGAATGAACAGGAGCGTGGCCGGAATGTACGCAAGCGCAAGCACCACGGGGCCCCAGAGGCCTGTTCCTCGCGCCCACTCAACGAACGCTGCGCTCCACTCAGCCAGAGGCAGCAGACGCACCCCCAAGATGAAGGCGATTGCGATTCCGACGATGAGCAACAGGCGTTTCAACGGGGCGACTCCGCGTCGGGCGACGGGTATTCAACATCGACGGGGCTGGCAGCCAGATGTTTCGGCTCGCACGCGAGATTCGCCGAGGAAACCGACGGGTAGCGGCGCAGCAGT
Source organism: Planctomycetota bacterium (assembly GCA_027625315.1). Lineage (GTDB taxonomy): Bacteria > Planctomycetota > PLA2 > PLA2 > JAEUHO01 > JAHEIK01. Next base: position 14,277 of record JAQBWE010000063.1, on the reverse strand, counting down.
GGTCGCCTTTACCGCCCTGCAGCACTCGATGGATCGTGCGTCTCCGATCCACCCTACGCCGAGCGAGTCGATGCGCAGTGAACGATCCCGGCTGGCAGGCACGAATGCACCCGGCCGTGCGTTCTCGCGGTGTGGGACCTACTTCGTCCGGCCCACATCGCGCGCGACGGCGTGGCGATCATCCTGCCCAACTTGCGCCTCATCACGGACGAGATGATCAACTGGTCGCACGGTCAGAAGAGGACTCGCGTGCAGGTTCCGGTGAGCGTCGCCTACGGATCGAGCGTGAAGCTCGTACGGTCCGTCCTGCTCAAGGCCACGGAAGACGACGTGCGCATCTTGCGGCGGCCAGCGCCTGAGGTCGAGTTCAAGGCGTTCGGTGAGCGCGAGCTCCAGTTCACGCTCTACGCCTGGTTCGCCTTCCCGGACGTCTCCCTCCGCCGCCGCGTGCGATCGGACATCAGCGTGCGCATCGATGAGCTGTTCGCGGAGAACCGCATCACCATCCCGTTCCCCCAGCGCGACACCCACGTCAAGTCGGGTCACCTCCCCAAGAACTAGCAGCGGCGCCATGGGGGCGAGTAGGCTCCATGCCCCCGCAGGTGCCCCCCGTGAAGCTCAAGCAGATCCCCGATGACTTCCTCGTTGAAGAAGTACTGCGTCCCATGGACGCGGGCTCGGGGACGTATCGCCTCTACCGCCTTACGAAGACCGGAGTGGACACTCTTGAGGCCGCGCGCGCGCTTAGCCGCGTCTGGAAGGTCCCCCGAGGCGACATTTCTTTCGCCGGCCTCAAGGATCGCCACGCGCGCACGGTTCAGGCCGTAGCGATCCGCAAGGGCCCTGATCAGACGCACAACGAGCCGCGCTTCCAGATCGTGCCCACCGGCCGCCTCGATCGCGCGCTGCGCCCCGGCGATCTACTGGAGAACCGCTTCAAGTTGCGAGTGCGCGATCTCTCGAAGGAAGAGGGAGAACGAGTGGCGGCGCGCGTCCGGGACGTGGCGGAGCACGGCTTTGCGAACTACTACGACGATCAGCGCTTTGGCTCCGCGCGCGGCACGAGCGGACTCCTCGTCGGCGAGGCGCTCGTGACCGGCGATGTCGAGGGCGCCCTGCGCCTCGCGCTCGCAAGTCCTTCAGCGGCTGATCGCGGCCGCGTCAAGGTCGTACGGCAATTGCTCAGCCGTCGCTGGGGACAGTGGGGCGAGCTCGCTCGTGCTCTGCCCCCCAGCCCGGAGAAGAAGGTCATCGCCGCGCTGGCGGCAGGCGGCTCGTTCGAGGAGGCCTACGGTCGTATCGACCGCGACCTGCGCTCGCTTCATCTCTCGGCGCTCCAGGCCGCCATTTTCAACGACGGCCTGCGCAACACAATCGGTAGTGGGCCCGCGCACACGGGCATGGTCGGCGCGTACGTGTTCTACGACGGGGCACCTGGCTCTTGGGGCGAGGAGCGGGTTCCGCTCGCGGAGGCGCGGGCGGAGCCGCACGCGATTCTGGATGCCGCCCTGGCCGCGCGCGGGATCGACCGTGACATGCTGGTGGACCACGCCCTGCGTCGGGGACTCAGGGGCCTCGTGACGCACCCGACCAACCTCGTTGTGCAGCGGCCCCAGCGGGATGACCGCAACAAGGGCCGCACGATGGTCGGGCTCTCGTTCGGCCTCGGCTCGGGCTCTTACGCCACGATGCTCATCAAGCGCATCACGTACGACCTCAAGCCCACCGAGCGCTCGCGTCGTCGCCGCACCTAACCTGCCGGCGTCCCGCCACCGGCGACGCCAGCGCGTTCGGCTCGGCGCCTCGCGCGCGAGCCATGCCCGCAGGGGAACGCGAGGACGGGGAATCGCAGGTCTACGGTACGCTCCCCGCGTGGCGACCGTCGTGTTCGACTTCGACAGCGTGCTGGTGCCGTGCGAGAGCCTCGAGGTCGTCCTTGCGCGCAGTGAAGGCCTGTCGGACGAGGACCTCGCCGCCATCGAAGACCTCACCCGCCAGGGCATGGAAGGACAGATCCCGTTCGCGGAGTCCCTCGCACGTCGCCTGGCCATCGCGCGGCCCGACGTGGGCACCCTCATGGCCTTCGGTTGGCACCTGGCCGAGCGGCCTACCGTCGGCGCCCGCGACCTGATTCGCCACCTCGATGAGGCCGGCCACCACGTGTGGATCGTCAGCGGCGGGTTCCAGGAGCTGCTCGAGTCGGTGGGCACGCGACTCGGCGTCCCGGCGGAGCGCATTCAGGGCGTGCGAGCGCGCTGGGACGATGACGGACTCTTCCTCGGCCTCGACGAGGCCTGCGGCTTCTGCCGCTCGAAGGTCGAAGGCCTCAGGGACTTGGCGCCCACCCTCCCGGGCCCCGTGATCGGCGTAGGCGACGGCGCCACCGACCTCGCGCTGCGCACAGCAGGCCTCGTTGACCACTTCGTGGCCTACACCGAGCACGCCCGGCGCGAGGCCGTCGTAGCGGGTGCGGACGCTGAGGCAAGTTCCATGGCGTCCCTGGGGGAGGTCCTTGCGACCCTGCTGCCGTGACGACCGAGCGCCTCTACCTCCCCCGCGACCACATCCGCATCCTCCTGCTGGAGGGCATCAGCGACCGCGCCCGCGCCGCGTTCGCCGAGCGCGGCTACACGAACGTGCGTGTCGAAGCCGGCGCGCTATCTCACGCGGCGCTGCTCGAAGCCGTCGCCGACGTTCACCTGCTCGGCATCCGCTCCCGCACGCAAGTCAATGGCGAGGTGCTGGACGCCGCGCGGCTCCTCATGGGTGTTGGCTGCTTCTGCATTGGCACCAACCAGGTCGAGCTCGTCGAGGCCGCGCACCGCGGCGTGCCCGTGTTCAACGCCCCCCACTCCAACACGCGCTCTGTCGCAGAGCTCGTCATCGGGCTCGCCGTGATGTTGTTCCGCGACGTGTTCCGCAAGAGCACGACGGCGCACGCAGGCGGCTGGTTGAAGTCCGCCCAGGGCGCGCATGAACTCCGCGGCCACACGCTTGGCATCGTCGGCTACGGCCACATCGGCTCGCAGGTCTCGGTGCTCGCCGAAGCCATGGGCATGCACGTCATCTTCCACGACGTGCAGCCCGTGCTCGCCATGGGCAACGCCGCGGCGCGCGCGAGCCTCGGCGAGGTCCTTACCCAGAGCGACCTCGTGACGCTGCACGTGCCCGAGACGCCTCAGACGGCGTGCCTGATCGGGGCGGCCGAACTCGCCCGCATGAAGCCCGGCGCGCACCTGATCAACGCCAGCCGAGGGACGGTCGTAGACGACGAGGCGCTCGCCGCGGCGCTGACTTCGGGGCATCTAGCCGGCGCGGCCGTGGATGTGTTTCCGCGCGAGCCGCGGTCCGAACGCGAGACGTTCGAGAGTCCGCTGCGCGGCATTCCCAATGTGATCCTCACGCCCCATGTCGGCGGATCCACGCTCGAGGCGCAAGACGCCATCGCCGCCGACGTCGCCGCGAAGCTCGCTGCCTACAGCGACAGCGGCACGACGACAGCGGCCGTGAACTTTCCGCAGCTCGGCCTCACGCCGCACGAGGACTGCCATCGTGTCCTGCACATCCACCGCAACGTGCCGGGCGTTCTCGCCAGCATCAACGCGGCGCTTAGCGCCCAGGGAACCAACATCCTGGGCCAGCACCTCCAGACCCAGAACGGGGTCGGGTACGTGGTGACCGATGTGAGCGCAATCGACGCCGACGCCATCCTGCCCCAACTGAAGGCGATCGCCGGCACCCTCCGGGCCCGGGTCCTCTACTAGCCCCTCCGGCCCCCCTCACCGCGACCCGAGATGCGTACGCCCGCGACCGGCGGGTACTCTGCGCCGCTTCCCCGAGGAACACGCCGTGCAGACCGTTTGCCTCAACATCGGACCCTCCCAACTCTCGGCTGCCGTACGCCAGGACGTCGCCGACATTGCGGCCTCGGGCTTGCTCTCCTCGAGCCACCGCGGGCCCGTCGTCCGCGCCGAGGTGAGTGCCGCTGTCGCCAACATGCACAAGGCGCTGGGCATTCCGGACAACTACGAGATCGTATTCCAGTCCTCGTCCACGGCTTGCATGGAGGTCATGCTGCGCAACCTCGTGTCGGCGCGGTCGCACCATTTCGTGCATGGCGCCTTCTCCGGACGCTCAGCCGCGACGGCTGAGGAGATCGGGCTCGCCCCCACCGTGCACGAGCGTCCGTGGGATCAGGGCGCGGCACCGGAGGAGGCCGAGATCGACGACCTCGTCGAGCTCATCACCCTGGCCCACTGCGAGACGAGCACCGGCCAGATGTGGCCGTGGGAGGCAATCCGGGCGCTGCGCGCGCGCCATCCGGATCCGCTCCTCGCGATCGATGTCACGTCGACGTTCGGCGCGCTCGCCATGGACTGGAAGTTGGCAGACGTGTGGTTCTGCTCCGTGCAGAAGTGCCTCGGCCTGCCGGCCGGACTCGGCATCCTCATCGCGGGTCCGCGTGCTGTCGAGCGCGCGCGCGCACTCGGTGGCCAGCGCCGCGTCGCGGCTTGGCAGGATCTGCTGAGCATGATTGAGCATCGCCAGCGCGGAGAGACCCTCGAGACGCCCAACGTCTTGGCCATTGCGCTGTTGGCGCGCCAGATGGCCCGCTGGGATCTCGCCGCGATCGACGCGGACACGCATGCCAAGAACGCGGCCCTGCGCGCCACGGTGCCCGAACACGGCTTCTTCATCCGCGATGCGAACTGGCGCTCGCTCACCGCCCACACCCTCCAGGTGCCCGATCCCGCCGATGCGAACGCCCGCCTGGCCAAGGCCGGCTTCGCGCTCGGCGCGGGCTATGGACCGCTGCGCGACACCTGCGTGCGCTTCGCGACCTTCCCTTCCGTGTCGCTCGATCAAGTGAAGCAGGCCCTCGCCGCGCTCGCACCGGTCTGGCGCGACTGACGGATGGCATCGGTGGTCGTCCCTGCGGCACGACTGCGTGTGCTCCGGGACGTGCCCCTGCGACGCGCGGGACGCTACGTCCTCTACTGGATGACCTCGCAGCGGCGGCTACGGGAAAACTTCGCCCTCGACCGGGCGCTGGAGCTCGTGCGCGAGACGGGCAAGCCCCTCCTGATCTTTGAGGCGCTGAGGTGTGGCTACGAGCATGCGAGCGCTCGGCTTCACAGATTCGTACTCGATGGCATGACCGAGCACGAACAAACATGCGCGGTGCGCTACCTGCCCTATGTCGAGCCGGAACCTGGCGCCGGCCAGGGTCTCCTCGCCGCCCTCGCAGCCCTTGCGTGTGTCGTCGTGACGGACGATGCGCCCTTCTTCCACACCCCACGAATGCTCGCGGCCGCGGCACAGCAGTGCGACGCGCGACTCGAAGCCGTGGACAGTTGTGGCCTGCTCCCGCTAGGCGACGTGGAGAAGTTCCACACGACGGCGTATGCCTTCCGCCGGCACCTGCAGAAGCGGCTGCCGGAGTTGCTGGAGGTACGCCCGAGCCCGAATCCGCTGGGAGGGCGCCACGAACGGCTCGCCACGATTCCGCGCGCCGTGCTGCAGCGCTGGCCCACCGCCCGCCTTGCTCATCCGGAGCAGCTCCTCGCCGAGCTTCCGATCGACCAGACGGTACGCCCGGTGGACCTGCGCGGCGGGTCGAAGGCGGGGCGAAGTCGCTTGACACGCTTCGTGCGCACAGCCCTGGGGACATATGCGGACGACGGCCGCCATCCCGATGCGAACGCGACATCGGGCCTTTCCCCATACCTCCACTTCGGCCACGTGGGAGTGCACGAGGTGTTCCGACAAGTCGCGTCGAGCGAGAAGTGGACGTCGGACCACCTCGCCACCCAGGCCCGCGGTGCCCGGGCAGGCTGGTGGGGCATGAGTCCAGGTGCTGAGGCGTTCCTAGATCAAGTCATCACGTGGCGGGAGCTCGCACTCCACACTTGCCACATGCTGCCGACCGCGTACGCGTCGCTCTCCAGTCTCCCCGCTTGGGCCCAAGCGACGCTGGCCAAGCACGCAAGCGATCCGCGCGAGGTGTGCTATCGCCTGAACACGTTCGAGACCGCGGCGACTCACGACGAAGTCTGGAATGCCGCGCAGCGCGAGTTGGTCGCCACCGGCGCCATGCACGGCTACCTCCGCATGCTCTGGGGCAAGAAGATCCTCGAGTGGACCCGCACGCCGGACGAAGCCTTGGCAGTGATGATTCACCTGAACGACAAGTACGCGTTGGACGGCCGCGATCCGAACAGCTACGCGGGCATGCTCTGGTGTCTTGGCCGCAATGATCGACCCTGGGCGCCGGAGCGCCCCGTCTACGGAACGGTGCGCTACATGAGCTCTAAGAACACGCTCCGCAAACTCAAGATGCGGGCCTATCTCAAGCGCTGGGCGCCGTCGGCGTAGTCAGCGTGCCTCGCGTCCATCCCGAGAAGTCCCAGGCACACTAGAAGGCCTTGGTGAAGCTCAAGGTCACGTTGCCCCCGCTGAACTGCACGTGCACCTTCATCTTGACGAGGCCCGCGTCCGGATGGCCGGGGACCTTCGTCGACCAGTAGCTGCCGGTTCCGGCGCCGCCCTGCATCACGACCTCAATCGCCTGGCGCTTGCCACCCGTGCCGTAGAACCCGCTTCCGGAGAGGCTCCACACCTCCTTGCGGTTCAGGTCCTCGCGATTGCCGATGATGCGACGCCACTGCATCTGCCACTGCCCATCGACGGTCGGGATGGTTCCGTTGACGCGCGGCATGAACTGCAGCTGGAAGGTGCCGCTGGCACTCTTGGACTTGCGAAACGAGTCCTCGTCGGCCGTTCCGCTGCCACGCCCTACGAGACTGACGGTCGTGGCCGAGCGCGCAGGTTGCTTGGCCGCGGGAATGGCCTCCGTGGAGCCGGGGATGAGATCGATGCGTTGCCCGCGCTGTACGAACTGCCAGTTGCGCGCATCGGACTCAGCCGGCTTCGTGCCGTAGCCGTACCAGTAGACCTCGCGCGTGCGGCTCTGGTAGCCCGCCTCGAAGCTGCTGTCCCAGGTGCAGTGGAAGCGACACGGACACTCCTGCCACCACCAGTGCCACGCGCCGGACTTCACCGTCACGGCCTGCCAACTGCCGCCGGGCTGGCGTCGCACGCTGAACGAGATCGTGCCGTTTGTCCGGTTGTGAAACTTGGCCGCGCCGTAGTTGAATTCACCTGACGAGCGACGGCCGCCCCCATCGTCAATCGTCCGACACTGGATCGTGCCCTGACCGTTGAAGTACTCGTTGTTGACGCGGTTGGCCGCGTACCAATCGCTGTAGGGACCGAGCTTCGATCCGCCTCCGATCTTCTGGTAGCCGGAAGGCGGATAGAGCCAGCACTCCTCTGCCGCGTTCGACTCGCTGGCGAAACAGGCAAGCAGCAGGGCCAAGCCGGCCCCCAGCAACGACATGCGCATGGGTCACCTGCCATGCAGTATGCCAGATCGGCGCCGCGCGTGACGAGCAGGTCACCACAGGGCGCCCCCGCCACTTGATTCGCGCCCTGCGGACAGGTCCTCAGCGCCTCTGCGGAGGAGCCTCGAGCTCGAGGGTGGCCAACCCGAGCTGCGGGCCCCACGTCGTGAGCCCGATGCGCGTGTTGCGCGGGATGGGCAGCAGCGAGATCTCGTCGAAGATCGTCACGCCTCCGAGGGTCACCGTGAGGCGACCATCGAGGTAAGTGAAGACGAACTCGCGCAGGCCATCCTCGTCGGCTGGCGCTTCGACCGGCGGTGCTTGATAGTAGAGGTGGTCGTACCGCTCGAGCTGCGCGGCGACGGCGTTGCCACCCTGCGGATGCACGATCAAGTTCCAGCCCGAGAGCGCGTCATTGCCGCCATCGCCTTGGATCGTGAGTACGAACTTGGGCATGCCCTTCGCGGAGTCGAGCAACGCCGTGATACGGAGGTCGGTGATGCCCTCCGTCGCCTTGGGCTTGAACCAGATCAAGTTGCTCGGCGAGTCCTTGGGGAAGCCGGGTCGCACGGTGTACTTGCGCCATTGCACGGCCTTCTCCGTGGCCTGACCCACGAGCCGCTTGTTCACGACCTTCCAGGTGCCGACGGCCGGGTCGAGCTTGGCGAGCGAACCCTTGCGGCGAAAGTCGAGCTTCACGAGGGACGTCCAGGGCTGGCGGTTCTTCGTGCCCTTGCGCGCGCCACGCTCACTGTCGCTCGTCGGCGGCGGCGCGTTCGTGTCCGCGGTCATGCCCGCGATGGGAATGCCGCTGGGCTTGGCGACCGCGAGGATGAAACCTGCTTCACCCCGACGGTTGCGCACCTTCACAAGCAGCTTGTTGCGCCCCTGCGCGAGGGTCACGCCGAGCTTCTGCGCATCGGGCACAGGCTGCGCAGGGCCGCGCCACGAAACGAGGTGCGAGCCCGCCTCGCCTCCGCCGAGGTAGTTCTCGACGAGCCGGTCATTGAGCCAGAGCGTGACGTCGTCGTCGGCGCGCACATGCACGTAGGCGGGCGTGTCCTCAGCCACCGTCAAGTAGGTGAGCGCGTAGGTCGCGGTCTCGTCCTGGTAGGCAAAATTGAAGTGGATCCAGCCCGTGCTGTCGCGCGCCACAATGCCCTGGGCTGCCACGTCCCGCCAGCGAGCCACGTTCGCCTCGCCCGGATACTCCTTCGCGTAGTCGATCTCGAACTCGGGAGGAAACACGCCGGGCCCCGGGTTCAGCCCCGGCATCTTGAAGGGGCCGATCACCTTCCACTCGTGGATCACGCCCAACTCCTCGCGGCTGATGCGCTCGGTCTCCTCCTGATTTCCGCGCCGGAAGGCCTCCATCATCTTTCCGCCGATGAGGTCGCGTGGCAGGGGCGAGCCGTGGTGATCGCGCAGCTCGCGCTCCGTTCGATGTACCGAGCCGCCCCCCTGCGCAAAGGCCTCCGCCTCGAGCTTCACGGCGTCGCGATCGTCCGCCAACAGGGGCAAACGAAACGACCGGAGATCATCGAATGCCGCCGGGCCGAACGCGCGAATGAGGAAGTACGCAACGGCCCGGGCCACATACGGCGCCAGACCATCCTTGAGCGGCGCCGCCCGGTACTCGCGGAAGAACTGGCGGTACGGCCGCCAGTTGTGCAGGCGCCCCTGCTTGGCGAACTTCTCTACGAAGTGGAGGAAGAAGCCCGCGCTCGGCCCGTACTCGTGCATGCGCCAGTACGCCACGTCCTTGTCGAGGTAGTCCTCCTTGAACGCGCGCAGGTTCGTCTCGAAGCCGTGCAGGCTGTCGGAAGTCTGGCCGAGCGCCTCGTAGGCGTAGGCCGCGCCGAAGTTGGCCAAGCCCTCGCGCCACCCGCGGATGATGGGACTCGTGTCGTCCACGCAGTGCGTGAGCTCGTGATAGAGCAGACCGTTGTCGATGCGGCGGCCCTTGTCGTCGGGTACCGCCTTGCCGATGTCGATCGTCTTGCCACCGCCGACGCTGCCCCCGAAGTCCCACAGCTCCTTGAAGTAGACGGTCACGCGGTCGCCGCCCGGATTCGGCAGCCGCCCGAACAGGTCCGTCAGGAACACATAGGCGAGGTCGAACCGCAGGGTTCCCGTTCGATCGAGCGTCTCGACCAAGTCCTTCGGGCCGATGTAGATGAACTTGTGCGACGCCGCCGCGGTCGTGCGAGCCCAGACCGGATGCCCCAGGGCCTCATCCACGACCTGCTGCTGTTCAGCGGGCGTATCCGCGAGCCAGGCGGCTTCGATGGCCTCGCGCCGCTGGGCTGCATCCCCAGAGATTTCGCGGTCGGGACTGTTCAGCGCCAGTCCGCGCAGAGCGAGCGCAGCGGGGCCATACATCTTCTTCTTGAACCACGCCTCGGCCTTGTCGAGCAACGCGCGCGTGTAGCCGTTGGCCTTGATGGCGCCGTCGACGAGCTCTTGATCTTCCGGCGTGGTGCCCTGCAGGATGCGCACCTTGAGATCGGTGATGTCGCGCTCGGTGCGAGTGGCGTCATCCACGGCGCCAATCACGGCGGCCTCGGCATCTTCGCCGAGCGTGCCGCCGATCGCCTCCAGGATGCGGAGCGAGGCGTGGTACTGCTTGCGGCCGAACGCACGGCTCGAAATGATGCGCAGGTAGCGCGCCTTCTCGGCCTTGATGCGCGCCTCGACGATCTGCTGCTCGATCACACTGATGGGCCGCGGCGGGATGTGGCCGAGCCTGAGCACTGCATCGCGGAACTGGTACTTGGGCCCATCCTCGGCCGCGCGCCGGATGCCAAGCTCGAGCGCACTCCACGCGTCGGCCTCGCGGCCGCGCCCGGCGAGGTCCGCCGCAGCCGCCAGGATCGACTGCACCATCGGGCCGTCTTCGATCGGACCGAGGTCAGGCATCTCGAACGAAGCGACCTGAATCCAATTGACCGAGCGCTCACCCGGGCTGCGCGGAACAAACGTGCGGTCGCGTGCGGGGTCGTAGAACCCGATCCAGAAGCCCATGGGCGTCCCGGGCTTCACATCCGGAGGCAGCGCGGCGGGTACCTCATAGGCAACGACCTGGTCCTTGCGCCACGTCGCCACGGGTGGGGCGGGCGAGTGGTCGAGGTCCATGATCGGCTGGCGCCAGGTCATGAGCTTCAGCTCAACGCGGTACGGCCGGTCGATGTCCTCAAGCGCCTTGCAGCGCAACTTGAGCGTCACATGGCCCGTTGCGGCTGCGTCGGTGGCGTCGCATGAGCCCGCCACCTCGATCGGCACGTCCCGCTGAACCGGCTCGTCCTTCTCGTCCTCGTCGGCGCGGGCCGCGAGCGGCAGGCATAGCCCGACGAGCAAGATCACCAGGCACCGGCGGACCAAGAGCATGCGCGCATGCTAATCGGTCAGAGCCTGCGGGGGCCCTCGCTTCAGGCGAGCCCCAACGTGCTACGCATGCCGTCCCACGCCTCCGCCACGAGGGAGGGGAGGTCCGCGTCGGAGGCGAGGATCGCGCCCAGATGGCGCGTGCCCTCGGGGCCCGCAACACCCACGACCGCGCGCGCGACGCCGAGGCGATCCGCCAGTGCCAGCACGCCGCGCCGGAACCCGCCCGCATGGCTCGGATCGAGGCCGTAGACGAAGATCAGGCAGGCGCCGGGCTGCTCGCCCTTCACGTGCGCTGCCAGGTAGGGACGCAGGCCCTCGAGATCCGACGGCGCAAGATCGCCGCCCAACACTTCGCGCTTGCGCTCCCCCTGGTGGCGCCAGGTGTAGGGGTCCATGCAGAACAGCCAGGGCGTCACGGCCGGCGAGGGCGGCAGAAGCTCGTCGAGGTGGTCGCGCCACGAGCCGGGCACGATTCGCAGCGGCGATCCCGTCCAGGCCTGCGCGAGCGCGGCCACGGCCTCGGGCCGTGTCTCGCACAGCACCCCTGAGAGCTGATCCCGCCCAACGAGCGCCGCCAACAACTCAGCGGTGTTGGGATAGTGTTCCACACGTGCGCCCGCGCGGGCGTACGCGCGCATCACGGCATGGGGCGCGGCGTCGGCGCCCTCAGGCGGCAGGCACGCCACCTGACCGAGCAACTCGCGCAGCACACGCTCGTCGTCCGGCCGCGCCGTGCCCGTCACGCCCTCGTACGGCGCCATGGCGTGCGTCGCCACGAGGCGCAGGCCGGTGCCCGCCGCGCTGAGCCGCTCAGCCGCGGCGCACTCAATGGCGTGCTGAAACAGATTGCCGTGATTGACGCGCGCCATGGGCGCGGATGCTACCGTGCGCGACCGTGCACGCGCACGGCGGAGGGAGCGTCCATGGCAGACGGAAACGGGCTCGCGGGACGGAGCGCACTGGTCACGGGCGGCTCCTCGGGGATCGGTCGCGCCGTGGCGCTCACGCTGGCCCGCGCTGGGGCCTCGGTTGCCGTCACCGGGCGACGCGCAGAGCCGCTGACGGATACCGTCGCGGCGATCGAGGCGCTCGGTGGGCGCGCGCTCGCCATTCAGGGGGATGTCCGCGATTCGGCGCACGCCGCCGACGCGGTCCAGCGCACCGTGGCGGCGTTCGGAGGGCTCACGATCCTCGTGAACAACGCCGGCGTCATCGGCTCAGGGCCGCTGGAGAGCACGTCGGACGAGGAGTGGGATCGACTGATCGAGGTCGACCTGAAGGGTCCGTTCCTGTTCGCGCGCGCCGCGATCCCGCATCTCAAGGGTGTGGCGGGCGCGACGATCATCAATGTGTCGAGCGTGGCGGGCCGGCGCCCCTACACCGGCATCGGCCCCTACTGCGTGGCCAAGGCGGGCTTGGATCGCCTGACGGAGTGCCTCGCCCTCGAGCTGGCGCCGGACGGCATCCGCGTCAACGCCATCAACCCAGGCGTCGTGCGCACGAACCTGCACAACGCCTCAGCCGCGGTCGCGGACTACGACGCGTTCCTGGCTCGCAGCAAAGAGACACACCCGCTGGGGTTCTATGGCGAGGCGCAGGACGCCGCGGATCTCGTAGCGTTCCTCGCGAGCGACGAGAGCCGTTGGATTACGGGTGGCCTCGTGCCGCTCGATGGTGGCCGTGGCCTAACCTCGCTTCGTTAGCCGAGAAGCGCGTGCTAACCGCCGAGGACGCTTGCCAACGCCGACTCGGGGCGGTTCCAGGCGCGGCTTGAGATCTCACCCACGGCCTTACCGTCGACCATCACGACCCCGGTCGGGATGCGCTGGATGCCGGCCTTGCGGGCCTCGGGATCGTTGCGCATGGCTGAGCCCTTGGGCAAGCCGTAGTAGGTGATGGTGACGTTCGAGCCTCCGATGGCCTTGTCCACGCCCAGAATGCGCGGCAGGAGTCGGCGACATGTCGTGCACCAGCTGCCAAAGAACACCACGATCTCAACTTTGCGCTCGTTGGCCTGGATCCGCCGGATGTCAGCGCCGTTGGGCTGGTAGGCGTCGGCCCCCTGGCCGTACTCCGGGCTGTGCAGCAGTACCTCTTCGGCGTTCTTGGCTCCAAGCAGGTTCGGCTGCGGCTGGAGCCGCGCGACGAGCCCCTCGAGGTCCACGGTCATGCCGCCCTTGTCGAACCCAATCGCGCCGAGATCCTCGACGACGGCGTCCGCGACGATGTCCATGCCCTTGTCAGGGCGCTCGGCGACCTTGTCTTCCGGAACGGCGCTGATGGTCTTCTCAACAGGACGAACAAGCAGCGGCTTGTTGTAGGAACTGCCGACGATCAGAAACGCCCCGGCCCGCCGGGAGTGATAGATGCGTGCGTCGGACTGCTCCTCGCCGGAGATGAACAGGACGTACTTCCCGATGCGGTAGAACTCGCGCAGCTGCTCGTGAATGACCTCGTCGGCGCGCGCGGTCGCCACGGGCAAGCACGCGAGGCCGAGGGCGATCCCGAGGATGAGGCGGCTCAGGCGAAAGCGGTTCATACCTATGGTCTACCCCCCATCGCCGGGTTCGCCAGCGTCCTCATCGTCATCGTCATCGTCATCGTCATCGTCAGGATCCGGGTCGTCGCCCGGCGGGTCCATGGGGTCCGACCCATCGCCTTCCGACCCATCGCCCTCCGACCCATCGCCCTCCGGATGGCCGGACTCAGGATCAACGCCCCCGGGCTCGTCGCCTTCCCCATCGTCCTGCTCGACGCTCCGGAGGGAGGCCAGGGGCGGCCACCCCTCAAAGGTGCGCACCACGCGCCCGTCCCGCGCGAGGAAGCTGCGCGGCAGGGTGCGATAGAGCGGCCGGATCACGCCGACCGGACAGGGCGACACCGAGAACACCGGCTGCCGGGAGAGGTTGAAGAGGTCGACGTCTTCCTGCGCCGCCGTGACGACGACCCAGAGAGTGGGGCCGGCCCCGTCGAGTGCGTACTCCCGGAAGGCATCAATGCGCTTGAGGAACGCCTCGTCATCGAGACGCGTGAGCACGACCACGTGCTCCCCTTCGACGACCTCCGGGATCACGTGGTCAAGGCAAATGCGGCCGTCGTCCTCACCCGCGCACAGCTCGGCCGCAACGACCCCCGGGCGCAAGCGCGTGGCGAGGTCATCCAGCGGCAGCCCCGGCGCAAGCCAGGCAAACGCGAGCACGCCCGCGGTCAGGACAGCGACAGCGATCCAGCGCGCGCGTTCGTGGCGCAGCGCCTGGGCCGGCCGCCCGAGGAACGCCAACGCCAAGGGAGGCACGAGCAGCAAGAGGTCCTGCCAGAACGCCTCCGCCGGGGAGCGCTGCACGAGGTTGCCGAAACAGCCGCAGGAGCCATCGTCGACGTGGGCTCCGGTGGTGTGCTCCACGTACGTCTTGCCCGTCAGGAACAGGAAGAACGCCACCAAGGCGGCGGCTGGGATCAGCACGCGCAAGCGGCGCAGGTTGGCGAG
>JAQBWE010000062.1 GCA_027625315.1 Planctomycetota bacterium | reverse complement strand
GGGTCGCGGCAACGCAGCCGGCGCGCGACGCGGGGCAGCCGGCGCGCGACGCGGGCTTCGACACGTTCCTGCGCGGCGCGGGCGAGACGGCCACCGGCATCCCGTTCGATCTCGAGCGTGCGCTCGACAAGGCCGTGGCGGCCAGCAAGCGTGATCCGGTCCCGCCCCGCGAGGGCGAGGGCTACTGTCCGTGGGCGCTCGAGGACGAGATCGATCGCATCGCCTGCGAACGCGGCGTTAGCCGCGAGCACGCGCGCCAGCTACACAGCAACCGTCCGTATGCGGAGCCCGAAGCGGGTCGTTGAGGGTATGCGTTCACCCCTGGTGCGACGGACCAGGAGCGCCGCGATCCTGCGTCCGAATGCCGGATCAGGGCCCATCCGCTAGCGATCGGGTTCGTGGGGCGAGGCCCTGGCGCGGCCGTCGAGGGCGACTCGTGGTCATTCGTCTCTCGGGAGAAAGGGTGGTCGTGCCGAGGCTCGCCGGACCCACCGGGGCAGGATGCGCCGCTCATCGGACTAGGCGACCGTGTAGGAACGGACCGACGAGGCGAAGTCAGTGGACCAACGCCACTCGTTGCGGACGTAGCGTGTGAAGTCCGTGCGGTCCAGCAGAACGTCGGCACCCTGCTGCCACTCCAGGGCCTCGATGATGTCGTCGTAGTCGCTCGTGTGATCGCTGGGCTGCGGAAGCGAGATGTGCGTGCGGAACTTCCTGCCCGCCTTCGCCTCCTCAACCGCACGTTCCAGGGCGTTGATGACCTGCTTCTGCCAGCCAGCGAGCGCCTCCAAGAACTTCTCGCGGTGGGTGTCCCGGTTGCTCTTGAGTTTCGTCAGCAAGGCTTCCTTGCTGACCAACACACACTCTCCGATACGACGGTCATCGCGGGGTTCGTTCACGGTCTGCCTCCTGAAATGGCGAGATCACCAAGCCAAACGCTCTTGTCGATCATCTCTTTTGCTTGCCGTACCTCGTCGTCGGTGATGGCACCGGCTCGGTGGTACTGCACGATCTTGTCTAGTACGCCGTCAGATCCACGCAGGGAACCATCCTGAATCGACGTGTAGATCACGGCGAACGGGTGGTCATCTCCCACGTCCGCGAGGGCGGCGGCGGATCGAAGGGCCTGCGGGTCGGCAGGAACGCTGATCGGACCGACTTGCTCGGCCCATGCGTCCCTGAACATCCGGCGCGCCACGCCACGCCTCGGCATCGTATCACTCGAGCCCGAAGACGGCAAGTCCAGGGCCCGCAGCCACGAAGCCGTACGTGCTCGACAGGACACCTGAACGCATACCGTTGAGGGTCTGCGTTCACGTGCCCTGCTCGTCTACGGCAAGCTCACCAACGTGACTGAGTTCCTGCCCCCCCGGCCCAGGCGTCGGCGCCGGAAGAACCCGGTGGCGAGGCCTCCGGCCGCCGGGTAGCGCGGCTCCAGCCTGGCTTCCCCGGGAGTGTCTCGCGTGGGTGACACTCGTCACCAGGCCGGGTTCCGGACACGTGACGGCTGTAGCCCCCGCGCAGGGGCAGCCCCGACAAATCGGGCTCTCCGGGTCGGGCACGTCTCTTGCTCTGGATGGGCCAGCCAAGGAGAGGCCATGTTCCGTTTGTCGTCATCGTGCCCCGCTGCCTGCCTGGCCGTCTTGGTCGGCGCAGTTGCCTTGCTGGCCGGCTGCGGTGCGGACGCCGCCACCAGCGCGGACGCTCCGGTTGCGGCCCCCTTGCGTGGCGTCGAGAACGCCTATGCCCACGCCAAGGCCCGCACGGCGACGATCGACACGCCCCGGGCGTACGAGGGGGGCCTGAGCAACGTCATCCGTCTCTCGCCCCAGGTGCTCTCGGGCAGCGAGCCGCTCGAGGAGTCCGCGTTCAAGCGCCTGGCCGCCTTGGGCGTCAAGACGATCCTGTGCGTGGACGGCAAGGCGCCCGATGTGGCCACGGCGCAGCGCCACGGCCTGCGCTACGTCCACGTGCCGATTCAGTACAGCGGCATGGAGCCCGGCGAGCTGGCGCGGATCGCGAAGACGTTCCGCGAGCTGCCCGGCCCCTTCTACGTGCACTGCTTCCACGGCAAGCACCGCGGCCCGGCGGCTGCGGCCGTCGGACGACTCGTCCTCGACGGCGCGTCCCGTGAGCAAGTCCTCGGCGAGATGGTCGCGTGCGGGACCTCCGGCACGTACGAGGGGCTGTACCGCGTGATCGCCAGCGGCGACATGCCGAGCGCCCAGTTGACGGCGAGCCTCGCCTGGCCCTTCGAGGCGTCGCATGCCTTCCGCGGTGTGCGCGGCGGCATGGTCGTGATGACGCGGCCCTACGACAATCTCGAGTTGATGCAGGCCGGCGGCTTCGTCGTCGATCCGGAGCATCCCGACGTGGATCCCGTGAACGAGGCCGCGGCGGTCGTGCAGCACGTTCGCCGGATGGCCGCCCTGCCTGAGGTGACCGGCAAGCCGGCCGACTACCGTGCTTGGATGCAGGCCATGGTCGAGGCAGCCGACTCCTTCCACGCGGCCCTGGCGGCCGGTGACCCCAGTGAGGCCGGCCGCGCGGAGACCAGCCGCCGCTTCGATGTGCTGGCCCAGACCTGCGCCGACTGTCACAAGCCCTACCGCAACCTCCGCCCCAACCCGTAGACCTTGCCGGTTGACGCAGGCGGTCGTCGCCCCCGGGCGCTACGGTGGAGGCCATGCCGGAACTTCAGCGCGTGGCGTCACACCTCATTCCCAGTCGTCAAGGTCGCTCGGGCGACGATCCGATCTTCGCGCTCAACGACGAAGCGCGGACTCGTCAGGCGCGGGGCGAGGACGTCCTCAACGCGACGCTGGGGGCCTTGCTGGATGACGAGGGCCGGCTCGCCGTCCTGCCCACCGCCGCGCGCGCCGTGTCCGAGGTTGCAGCGCCCGATTGGGCCGCGTACGCGCCGATCGCCGGTCCGCCCGCGTTCCTCGACGCCGTCATTGCCGATCTCTTTGCAACTGACCCCACGCTGGCCGCGCAGTCGGTCGCGGTGGCCACCCCCGGCGGCAGCGGTGCGCTCCGTCATGCCATCGCGACGTTCCTTGAGCCAGGTCAAGCACTACTGACCACCGACTTCTTCTGGGGTCCGTACAAGACCCTGGCGGATGAGAACGAGCGCACCCTGCGGACCTTCCGCACGTTCGCCTCCGCCGAGGCGCTCGACGTCGACGCCCTCGATGAGGCGCTGGGAGCGGTGCTCGCGGCGCAGGGTCGCGCGCTGCTGATCCTCAACGACCCGTGCCACAACCCCTCGGGCTACAGCATGAGTCCCGAGGACTGGGCGGGCGTGTGCGCCGTCGTCGGGCGCCACGCGCGTGAAGCGCCGGTCACGGTCGTGCTCGACAATGCCTACGCGGCCTTCGCCGCCCCCGGTGCCATGGACACCGCCCGAGCCGCGCTGGCCGAGCTGGCGGAGACAGCCCTCGTCCTCGTGGCGTGGTCGGCCTCGAAGACCTTCACCCACTACGGTCTGCGCGTGGGCTCGCTTGTGGCCGTGCTGCCCGATGCCGACGAGCGCCGCCAAGTGGGCAACGCCCTGGCGTACGCCTGCCGCGGCACGTGGTCCAACTGCAACCGCGGCGGCATGACAGCCGTCACCCGCCTGCTCGCCGATCCGGTGCTGCGGCCCCAAGTGGACGCCGAGCGGGCCGAACTGGTGCGCTTGCTGAACGGCCGCGTGACTGCGTTCAACACGGCCGCCCGCGCGGCGGGCTTGAAGTACCCCCGCTACGCGGGCGGCTTCTTCACGACCGTGTTCGCCGAAGACGCGAAGGCCGCGGCGGCCCGAATGCGTGCCGACGGCGTGTACGTCGTGCCGATTCCCGGCGCCCTGCGCATCGGGATCTGCGCCCTGCCCACCTCAGGCATCGAGCGCACGGTCGAGGCCGTGGCGCGGGCCCTCTGACGCGGGGACGGAATTCCGCGTGGCGCCCACCCGTACGGGCCGACAATGCCGCGGGTGCGCCCTGAACTTGAGATCAACATTCTCCCGCAGCCCACGGATACAACGTGCGGCCCGACGTGCCTGCATGCGGTCTACCGCTGGTTCGGTGACGACATCGAGCTCGAAGAGGTCATCAAGACGACCCCGATGCTCGAGGGCGGCGGGACGCTCGCGGTCTTGCTCGGCTGTTGCGCGCTGGAGCGCGGCTACAAGGCGACCATCTACACTTGGAACCTGCAGGTCTTCGACCTGACCTGGTTCGGCAGCGGAGTGGACTTGCGCGAGCGGCTGCAGGCGCAACGCAAGTGCAAGTCTTCCGCCCGACTGCTGAATGCGACCGACGCTTATCTCCGCTTCCTCGAACTGGGCGGCGAGATCCGGCACGAGCCCTTGACGGGCAATCTGCTGCGCAGGTACCTGCGTGCAGGTACGCCCCTGCTCACCGGCCTCAGCGCGACATACCTCTATCAGAGCGCGCGCGAGCTGGACGTGGACGGCAAGACGGTCTACGACGACATCGCCGGCGAGCCCGCGGGGCACTTCGTTGTGCTGAGCGGGTACGACGCGCAGGAACGCCGCGTACGCGTCGCCGACCCCTACCTGGCCAATCCCGTCACAGGCGGTCACCACTACGAGGTGGACATGTCCCGCCTCGTGGCGTCTCTATTCCTCGGCATCGTGACCTACGATGCCAACATTCTTGTCGTGAGGCCCGCAAACAGCGATGTCGACACTCCTCGTTCTCGATAGGCCAGAACGGTGGGATCTTGATGTGCCCGGGGTCGAAGTGGTCGCCGCGCGCGACTACCTGACCAACCCCCGGTACAGCGAGATCCGACGCGCGCGCGTCTTCAACCTCTGCCGTAGCTATCGCTACCAATCGGCGGGCTACTACGTGTCGCTCTTGGCAACGGCGCGCGGTCACGTGCCGCGACCCTCGGCCAGCACGATTCGCGACATGAGCTCGCGCACGATCTTCGACGTGCTGGGCGATGACTTCGATGCGCTCGTCAACAGGGCGTTCGCGCGAATCAAGGGCGATAAGTTCGAGTTATCGGTCTACTTTGGGCGCAACACGGCCAAGCGCTACGACCGGCTTGCCCTGCGGCTCTACAACCTGTTCGAGGCGCCCCTCATGCGCGCCGTGTTCCGCCGACGCGCGGACGGCTGGCAGTTGACCAGCGTCGCTCCCGTGCCGACGAGCGAGATCCCCGATAGCCACCGCGCGACGGTTGCCGCCTTTGCGCGTGAGTACTTCGCGCGCAAGAGCGGTTCGCGCAAGCGCAAGTCCGTCTCGCGCTACGACCTCGCGATCTTGCACGATCCGGCCAACGCGGATCCGCCAACGGATCCGCGCGGATTGGCGAACTTCATCAAGGCCGCGAGCGAGCTCGGCATGGCAGCCGAGCTCATCACGAAGGATGACTACGGCCGCCTCGCGGAGTTTGACGCGCTCTTCATCCGCGAAACGACCAACGTCGATCACTACACGTACCGGTTCTCCCGGCGCGCGACGCAGCTGGGTCTCGTTGTCGTGGACGATCCCGAGTCGATCGTGCGCTGCTCCAACAAGGTGTTCCAAGCCGAGCTGCTCGCGCGCTCAGGCGTCCCGTCGCCGAAGACACTGGTCGTGCACAAGGGCAACATCGATGAGGTCGTGGCCGAGCTGGGGCTCCCCTGCGTGCTGAAGGAGCCGGACGGCTCCTACTCGACCGGCGTCGTGAAAGCCTCGACGCGCGAGGAGTTCGAGGCCGCCGCCAACGCCTACCTCGAGAACTCCGAGCTGGTCATCGCTCAGGAGTTCCTGCGCACCGACTTCGATTGGCGGATCGGCATCTTCGAGGGCCAGCCGCTGTACGCCTGCAAGTACCACATGGCCAAGTCGCATTGGCAGATCATGAATTGGTCCACCAAGCGCAACCGGTACGGCAGCGTTGAGGCCCTGCCGCTGGAGGACGTCCCGCCGGTCGTCGTGAAGACTGCGGTCAAGGCGGCGCGCCCGTTCGGCGACGGCCTCTACGGCGTGGACCTCAAGCATGTTGGCCGCAGGGCGATGGTGATCGAGGTCAACGACAATCCGACGATCGAGTCCTACAACGAGGCCCGGTTCCTCGGCCAGGAACTGTTCAGCCGCGTCATGCAGGGGTTCTTGCGCCGCCTCGAGCAGCGCGCCCGAGGAGATCTGCGAGTATGACGCTGCATCTGTTTGAAGGCTACGGCATTGAGCTCGAGTACATGCTCGTCGATGCGAAGACGCTCGCCGTCCTCCCGCGCGCAGACACGGTGCTCGTGAACGAGGCTGGTAAACTTGAGGCGGAGCTCGAGCGCGGCGACATCGCGTGGTCGAACGAGCTCGTCCTGCATGTGGTCGAGCTCAAGACGAACGGGCCGGTGGCGGCGTTCGAGGGCGTCGCCGCACGGTTCCAATCGGAGCTAGGCGAGGTTGCGCGCCGAATCGGGCAGCACGGCGGGCGCATCATGCCGACCGCCATGCATCCGCTCATGGACCCGGCTCGTGAGAGCAAGCTGTGGCCGCACGAGTACGGCCCCGTCTACAAGGCATTCGACCGCATCTTCGACTGCCGCGGGCACGGGTGGAGCAACCTGCAAAGCGCCCACCTCAATCTGCCGTTCGGCAACGACGAGGAGTTTGGCCGCCTGCACGCGGCCATTCGGCTCGTGCTTCCGCTGATCCCGGCACTCGCCGCGAGCTCGCCGGTCGAAGGCGGGCGCGTCACGGGACGGCTGGACAGCCGCTTGACGTACTACCGCAAGAACTGCTCGCGCGTTCCGCAGGTTACGGGGCGGACGATTCCCGAGCGCGTCTACTCGCGTCAGGCCTACGAGGACGAGATCTTTGCGCCGATGTTCAAGGCGATGGAGGTCCATGATCCGGAAGGCACCCTGCGCCACGAGTGGCTGAACGCGCGCGGCGCCATTGCCCGGTTCGATCGCGACGCGATCGAGATCCGCCTCATCGACGTCCAAGAGTGCCCGCGCATGGACATCGCTGTGCTCAGCGCGATTGCGGCGCTCGTGCAGAAGCTCGTCGAGCGCGGGGACAACGAGAGCCAGCGTGCGTTCGACGAGGTGCGGCTGGAGCGTCCGTTCCTGGCCGCGATCGATGCTGGCGAGCAGGCCCTGCTCGAGGACTCCGAGTATCGGGACTTGCTCGGCCTGCCCACAAGCGGGACCCTCACGATGCAGGACGCTTGGCGCCAGCTCGCCGACGATCTCGACGTGCCCGGGCGGCCGGAGCTCGATACCATCCTTGAGCACGGACCCCTGTCGCGACGCATCCTGGCCGCGTTGGGTAGCGCGCCCGACACGGCGCGGATTCAGTCCGTGTACCGAGAACTTTGCGACTGCCTCGACGCCGGGCGATCCTTCCGGGCGTGACCCGCACCACCGCACCGCTGCCGAACCGCCTCTCCGAGGCGGAGACGGCCCGGTCGATGCACCTCTCGATCATCGAGGGCGTGGCTTACGCGATCATGGTCGCGTTCGGCGAGGCCTGCTTCCTCGCTGACGCCGTGCGGCTGGGCGCTTCGCCGCTGCAGCAGGGGCTCGTGATCTCGCTGCCACTCTGTGGCGGCGCCCTCGGCAGTGTGGTGGCGGTAGCGTGGTTGCGCGGCGTGACCTCGCGGCGCCGCATCGTGGCCTTTGGCTCGTTCGTGCAGGTGCTGGTGCTGGCGGCCCTGGCGCTTACCCACGCGGCCGGGGCCGGCAGCACCTTGATGCTGATCGCCTTGGCTGTCATGCATCAGGCCGGCGGCCAGATGGCGGGCACGGCGTGGAACTCCTGGTACGGCGACGTTGTGCCCTCCGGCGTGCGCGGCAGCTACTTCGGCGTACGCAGCCGCTACGTCTATCTCGCGACCCTGCTGGGGGTGGTCGGCAGCGGCGTGATGCTGCACTTCATTGAGCCTGGAGCGGCAGGCGTCGTGGCTGCGGGCGCCGGCGGGGCGGGCTTTGCGTGGGTGTTTGGCATCGCGGCCTTCGCGCGCCTCGTGTGTGTCGTCCTATTCGGCTTCTCGCCCGAGCCGCGTTTCCGCGGCCTGCCGGCCCCGCGCACGACGCGTCGGTTCCTCGGTACGTCCCGCGGGCGTGTCGCGTGGCGCGTTCTGCTCGCCGGGGGCGCCATGCAGTTCCTGGTCTACATCGGCTCGCCGTACTTCGGCCCGTACATGCTGCGCGACCTCCAGTTCACGTATGTGGAGTACATGCTCGCGAGCCTCGCCGTCGTTGTGCTCAAGGTCGTCGCGCTGCCGGCGTGGGGGCGACTCGTGGACGCGCATGGGGCGCGCTCGGTTTACGCGCTCGCCCTGCTGTTGGTGGCTCTCGTGCCGCTGCCGTGGTTGTGGGCGCAGGGGCTCGGGTGGGTGCTTGTCGCGCAGGCGCTGTCGGGCTTCGCCTGGGGCGGCTACGAGGTGTCGTTCTTCAGCACGCTGCTGGAGGCGACCTACAAGCCCACGCGGCCGTATGTGTTCGCGGCGCAGAATCTCATCCAGGGCACGGGGCAGTTGCTGGGAAGTCTCGCTGGCGCTGGTGTCATCGCCTGGGCGGGCGGTTCGTTCCTCGCCTGCTTTGCCGTCAGCGCCGTCGGGCGCGGCGTGTTGGCGCTGATTGCGCCCCTATGGATCCCACGACCAGCGGCCCGGGACAGCCGAGGCCGACTCCTGCTCCGCGTGATCGGATTCCGAGCCCACGGCGGACTCTCGCACCGTCCGGTCGACGAGGAAGGGGCGTAGTCCCAGGCGGGAGCCGCGGGCTACTCGGGCGTGGGCTGGGCGTCGTCGTCCTTGGCAACCGTCGCCTCGACGGCGTCCGCGGGCGGGGCGGGCAGTTCCTCATGGGAGGCCTGGAAGTGCACGTGGCCTTCCTTCATCTCGACGAGGATCTTGGTGCCTTCGTGGAAGTTTCCACGCAGCACTTCCTCGGCGAGCGGATCCTCGAGGATCCGCTGGATGGCCCGCCGCAGCGGACGTGCGCCGTAGTCGGGGTTGTAGCCCTCGTTGATGATGTGCTCCTTGGCCTCCGGAGTCAGGATGAGTTGGATGCTCTTGTCCTGCAGCCGGCCGGCCAGGCCGCGCGTCTCGATGTCGATGATCTCGGTGAGATCCTCGCGCGTGAGCTGGCGGAACACGATGATGTCGTCCACGCGGTTGAGGAACTCCGGCCGGAAGTGTCGCTCGACTTCCTTCATGAGCTCATCGCGCATGCGCGTGTGTGCCACGTCCTCGTCGGACTTGGCGAACCCGACGCCGCCCTGGCTCTTGACCGCGTCGGAACCGACGTTGCTCGTCATGATGACGACGGTGTTCTTGAAGTCGACGTGCCGGCCGAAGCTGTCGGTCAGGCGGCCTTCTTCCATGATCTGGAGGAGCATGTTGAACGCGTCGTGGTGGGCCTTCTCGATTTCGTCGAAGAGGACCACGCTGTAGGGCCGGCGACGAACCTGCTCGGTGAGCTGACCGCCCTCCTCGAAGCCGACGTACCCAGGAGGCGCGCCGACCAGGCGGCTGACGGTGTGCTTCTCCATGTACTCGGACATGTCGATCTGAATGAGCGCATCCTGGTCGCCGAACATGAAGTCGGCCAGCGTCTTGGATAGGTGCGTCTTGCCGACGCCCGTGGGGCCGAGGAAGATGAACGAGCCCATCGGGCGGCGCGGGTCCTTGAGGCCCGAGCGACTGCGCCGCAGGGCGCGCGCGATGGCGGTGATGGCGTCGTTTTGGCTGACGACCTTCTGGTGGAGCACCTTCTCCATGTTGAGCAGGCGCTCCGCTTCGGCCTTCTCCATGCGCGTGAGCGGGATGCCGGTCATCTTCGAGACGGTCTCGCGGATGACCTCCTCGTCGCAGACGCCCGTGATGTTCTGGGTCTGCTCGCGCCACTCGCGCAGCAGGTGTTCCTTCTTGCGGCGCACCTTCTGCGACTCGTCACGCAGCTTGGCCGCGCGCTCGAAGTCTTGGGCGGCCACGGCCTCCTCCTTTTCGCGATCCAGGCGGCCGATCTCAGACTCCATGTCCTTGAGATCCGGCGGCTGGGTCATGGAGCGCAGGCGTAGCCGGGCGCCCGCCTCGTCCATGACATCGATCGCCTTGTCGGGCAGGAAGCGGCCGTTGATGTAGCGCGAGCTGAGCTCGACGCAGTTACGCAGCGCGTCGTTGGTGTACTTGATGCGGTGGTGGGCTTCGTACTTGTCGCGCAGGCCGAGCAGGATCTCGTAGGCCTCTTCGCGCGTCGGCGGGTTCACCATCACGGTCTGGAAACGACGCTCCAGGGCGCCGTCCTTCTCGATGTACTTGCGGTACTCATCCAGCGTGGTGGCGCCGATGCACTGCACCTCGCCGCGCGAGAGCGCCGGCTTCAGCACGTTGCTCGCGTCGATTGCGCCCTCGGCGCCGCCCGCTCCGACGAGCGTGTGCAACTCGTCGATGAACAGGATCACGTTGCGCGAGCGACGGACCTCCGTCATGACGGCCTTGATGCGCTCTTCGAACTGGCCGCGGTACTTGGTGCCGGCCACCATCATTGCGAGGTCCAGCACGACGAGGCGCCGGTTGCGCAGCACCTCAGGCACATCACCTGTGACGATGGACTGGGCCAAGCCCTCAACGATGGCGGTCTTGCCCACGCCGGCCTCGCCGAGGAGGACGGGGTTGTTCTTCGTGCGACGCGACAGCACCTGGATCACGCGCTCGATCTCGTTCATGCGGCCGATGACGGGGTCGAGCTTGCCCTCGCGGGCGAGTTCGGTCAGGTCGCGGCCGAAGGCGTCTAGCGCGGGCGTCTTGGACTTGCCCGCGGGCGCGCTGGCCGAGCCAGTCGACGCGCCGATCTCGCCGGGCTCTTCGCTCTCCTGGTCGGGGTCCGCCGGGTCGGCGCCGAGGAGCTCGAGGACTTCCTCGCGGACGTCATCGAGCTTCACGCGCAGGTTGCGCAGGACCTGGGCGGCGATGCCCTCGTTCTCCCGAATGAGGCCGAGCAGAAGGTGCTCCGTGCCGATGTAGGTGTGGCCGAGGTTGCTGGCCTCCTCGAGGCTGAGTTCGAGGACCTTCTTCGCGCGCGGGGTGAAGGGCAGCTGGCCCATGGTCACCATCGTCGTGCCGTTGCTGACGAGCTTCTCTACCTCGCTGCGGATCTTCTTGAGGTCGATATCGAGGTTCTTCAGCACCGAGGCCGCGACACCCGAGCCCTCCTGCACCAGGCCGAGCAGCACATGCTCCGTCCCGATGTAGTCGTGATTGAAGCGCTGGGCCTCCTGGCGGGCCAGCCCCATCACCTTGCGGGCGCGGTCGGTAAAACGATCGAACATGGGCATCTCCGACCCTCCGGCCGGAGGGTCCATCGGGGTGAAGCGGTCAGTTTGGATTGTGGCCCGCGGGGGACCCGCTGCCGCGGATCGTCCCGCTGACCGGGTCAACTCGCGTCGTTTGGGCAACCTCCAGGGTCACCCGGCGTGCCGAAGCGGCAAGAATCGGCGTTTGCCGGGACTCGGAGCCCAAGGGAGCGAACGCCGTGCCGGGCGGCCTGAGATCAGCCAGGGACCTCCGACCCCGGCCTTTCGGCCCTCAGCCGTGTCCGTTCGCAAGCACGTGCCCCTAGACTGGCTACGAGCCCTGGGCTGACGGGTTTCGCTGAGGAGTGCGATGCGGATCGCCATTGCTGCTGTGATCGCGTTCGGAGCCGTGTCCCTGTTCCAGGCCGGTCCTGCATTCGGCTGAGGCTGAGGCGCCGGTGGCGGTGGGGGCGGTCGCTCCGCAGTTTCTCTGGGCAATGGCAACACAGGTGGCGGGATCGATTCGCCGGCTCTGAACGGCGGCGGTGGCCGCGGCGGGCGCACGGTCGGCAGCATGCCGCGCCTGACCTACTTCGAGTGGGCCGAGGTGCGCATCGGACGCATCCAGGCCGTGACCCCGGTCGAGGGCGAGCAAGCCCCCGAGCCGATCACCGCCGAGCAGCACATCAAGCAGGCGCTCCAGTTCGATCGCGCCGCAGCGCGCGGCGACGACCGCCCGGTGCTCGTCTACTTCCACTGGGCGCACGACGACAAGGTGCACGGCAAGCTCTCCACGACCGTCTGCGAGCGCACGCTCGACGATGAGATGGCCGCGCGCTGGAGCAAGCTGTTCCGCTGCGTCCAGGTCGACATGACCGAGACCCTGCCCGAGTACGCCGAGCGCATCGGGAGCAAGGGCGAGCCGTTGTTCGTCACGCTGGATAGCGACCTCAAGGTCGTCGCTGAGATCCCGGTCACGAAGAGTGGCTCCAAGCTGCGCAAGGCCATCGAAGACGCGGCCAAGGACTTCCCCGCCGTCGTCAAGCGCTTGAAGACGGTGTCCGCTGAGCATCGCGAGCTCATGGCGGAGGCGAAGAAGTTGGAAAAGGAGAAGGACTACGAGGAGGCCGTGAAGGTCATCGACAAGGTCCGCTTCGGCGATGTGCGAGTCACGTCCGAGTGGGAGAAGGCCTACGCGTACGGGATGATGCTGGCCGACAAGGCCGAGCGCGAACTCGACAAATAGGCGCGCGGCGTCTCCGCCTCTAACCCGACTGGGAGCCTGCAATCTTGGCGAGCGCCTCGACGTCGCGGTTCGCCACGACGGCAGCTGCGACCTCGGCATCGAGGCCCTCCACGCGTTCCAGTAGGCCCGCGGCGCGTTCCCAGAGCCGCTCAGCCTTCTTCGCGCCGCCCGCGAGGAAGATCTCGGTGACGAGCTCTTGGAGTCGCTGCGCCTCGATCGCGTCGCGGTTGTCGTAGAACCGCTGGATCACCTTGCGCTGGTAGGTCGTGTACTCGCGCTTCTTCGCCGCCATCTTGCCTGCTCCCGTCAACGCGCCGTCTGCCGACGGCCTACGCGAGATTCTCACGCACGAACGCTGCTCGCACCGAATCCCGCGCGGGCGGGTCGATCGGCTCGCCGCGCATTTTCTGGATGTGCGCCGGCTGGATCAGGACGAACAGCTCGTTCACGCGCGTGAGGTCCATGCCGGGCAGGATGCCCAGGGCGACGCCCAGCCGCACGGTCGAGAGGTTCGACATGGCCTCGTCCGAGGTCAGCAGGCGCGCCGCGCGCAGCAAGGCGAGCGCGCGCTGGCAGCGATCTTCAACTTGCAACCGCCGACGGTCCGAGACGAGTTCCTCGCGGCACTTGACCTCGTAGTCCAAGATCGTGGGCAGGATCGTCTGCAGCCCCTGGAGGATGGCCTCCTCCGTCACGCCCAGCGTCACCTGATTGCTGATCTGGTAGAGGTCGCCCGAAGCCATCGTGCCTTCGCCGTAGAAGCCGCGAACGGCGAGGCCGGTGCGGTGGGCGGCGTTGAACAGCTTCTCGATCTGCTTCATCTGGACCATTGCGGGCAGGTGCAGCATCACGCTCGCGCGCAGCCCCGTGCCGACATTGGTCGGGCAGGCCGTCAGATAGCCGTAGCGGGTCGAGACGGCGAAATCCACCTCAGCCTCCAGCGCGCGGTCCACCGCCAGCGCCACGCGCCAGGTCTCCTCGATGTCGAGGCTGGTACGGATCGACTGGATCCGAATGTGATCTTCCTCGTTGATCATCACGCTCACGGCTTCATCCGAGCCGAACGCGACCGCCCGCGGCCCGCTGCCGTGTTGCAACTCGCGGCTGATGAGATGGCGCTCGACGAGGAACGAGCCGATCGTCTCGCCTGCGCCCTCGACGTCGATCCAGTGGGGGCGGGTGCGTAGCGCGAGGCGCGACACCGGCACCTTGAGGCGGTCCAGGATCTCGCGCTTCTGATCGTCGCTCGCACGCGCGAGGAAGGGGAAGCCCGCGAGGTTGCGCGCCAGCCGCACGCGCGAGGAAATGACGATGTCGCCGCGGGTGCCGCCGCCGCGCAGCCACTCGCCGCCGCGATGGTCGAGGTCGTCCAGTCCGAGGTCGTTGCCGCTCGCCATGTCGGGCCTAGAGCCCCAGGGGGTCGCCGGGCTCGATCAGCCCGCTCTCACCGAGGTCCACCCCTTGGTGCTCGATGCGCTGAATCTCGTCCCGAACACGCGCGGCCTCTTCATAGCGCTCGCCGCCGACGGCGTTCTGCAACTCGCGCCGCAACTGGAGGAGCCGATCGCCGACCACGTTGCGCGCCTTGAACGGGCCGCGCGGCACGCGGCCGTGGTGCCGGGGCGAGGTGCATGCGTGCATCTTCTGCAGCATCGGGTCCAGCGGCGTCGCGAACGCCTCGTAGTCGCGCGGGCAACCGAGGCGCCCCTTGCGCTTGAACTCCTGGAAGGTCATGCCGCAGTGGGGGCAGGCCAGGCCTTCGATGAGCCCAGCGCCGGCCGTCGCGGCCACGGAGGCCACGGCCTGCGCCATGAGACTGGGGACGGACGCCTCCGCCGTGTGGCCCGCGGCTGTCGCGCACTCCTCACAGAAGTGCAACTCGACCGTCTTCTGCGACGGCCCGGGCTCGTCCGAGATCTCGGTCAGGTGGAACGTCGCCGGGTTTTCACCGCAGCTCTGGCAGACCATCGCGGACATCGCGGCGAATCTACCACGCTCACCGCAGGCGCCGAACGCGCGGTCACGACCGTCCCATCAAAGCCCAAACGGCGGCCTGGAACCGGTCGCCACGCTCTGCAAACGAGGCGTACTGGTCGAGGCTGGAGTAGCCGGGCGATAGCAGCACGACGTCCCCGGGCCGCGCAAGCGCCGCGGCGGCGGAGACAGCGGCCTCCACATCGGCGGCTTCCACCACGGGTAGAGCGTCGCCGATGGCCGCCCGCAGCCGCGTGGCGCTGCCCCCGGTCACGACCACGCCCTGCGCGCGTGTGCACACATCCGCAACGAGGGCGGCGGGGTCCGCGCCCTTGTCCTTGCCACCGAGGATCGCGATGATCGGCCGCGTGCAGGCCCGCAGTGCCGCGCGCGTGCTCTCCGGCTGCGTGGCGTTGCTGTCGTCCACATAGAGCACGCCGTCCACTTCGGTTACGGGCTGCAGTCGGTGGGGCAGCGGCTGGCTGGCGGCCGCACCGGCTTCGACCGCGTCATAGCGACCCGGCTCGGCGGTGAGTAGCGCGGTCGCGGCGGCGAGAGCGTTGCGTTGGTTGTGGGCGCCGGGCAGGGCGAACCCCGCGAGGCTGGCTC
>JAQBWE010000061.1 GCA_027625315.1 Planctomycetota bacterium | reverse complement strand
GAGTACTTCGCGACGATGCTCACGTTGAACGCGAAGGTCGGCATGGTGCAGCGCGAAGACCGCCAGGTGGGCGAGGACACGCTCGTCATCATGCGCTTCCTCGGCAATGACTACTCCGCGAGTGCGATGAGCAATCCGCGTGCGCAGGTTGGTACCGGCCTGACGATTACGGCGCGCCGCGTCTTGCGCGTGCGCATGGCGAAGACGCTTGATGGCACGCGGCCTGTGCAACTGCGCGTCGTCGCCACCGGCAAGGCCGCCCACGGCCGCGGCGACGACACGCTGCGCCGCGACGATCCCATCGAACTCGGTGGCAGCCTCGTCTACCGCGACGGCCGTTGGGCGTGGGGCCCCTACAGCCGCTGAGACCACCTCGCGGCGTGAGCTAGCGCGGGTTGCCTACGGGCGGAAAGTCCGCGGCGAGCTGGTCGAGGTCGACCTTCAGCTGCTCGCGGTGGCTGAGGCCCGCGTCGATGAGTGCCTCGTGCGTGCGCCGGAACTGATCGAGGTACGCGCGGCGCATGCCATCGTAGTCGCGGCCCATGGCGTCCTTGACGACCTGACCGGCGAGATGTTGCTCGCGCGCCACATACAGCGCGGCGCGATCGACCTGGTCCACGCCCGCTAGGCCTTGCGCGTGCAAGATCACGAGGCGCTCGTGCTCACGCCCGAACAGCTCGGCCAGTCGGAGATGCATCTCGTGCTCTGTGATTTCACCGACGCGACAGCGTGCGATCCACAGCAACTGCTCGGTGGCTTCCACCTCGCGTAGTGTGCGCCGTCCGGCGCGCCACTCGGCGACCTCGCGCTTGTGCCGCGCGGCCAGCTCGTTGCGGCGCGTGCGGAGGTCATTGCCCGCGCCCTTCACGTGCCCACTCAGTCCCGTGAGGATCTGCGGTGTCGTGCGCGCGTCGGGTGCGACCGGCACGCGCGGGCCTTCCTCAACCTCGCTGAGCGGAACGAGCCGTTCCTGCCCAACGACGAACCAGCCCGCGACGAAGCTGGCCGTGGTGAGTAGGAGCGCGAGGAGGATTCGGGACGCGGTCACGGGTACAACCCTAGCGAGGAACCAGCGGTCCAGGGAGGAAGCCCATGGTCGGTCGCGTTGAGATCCACGCCTACGAGAGTGCGCTGCTGCGGGGGAACCCACTGCAAGATCCCTGTACACGTCAGATTCCCGTGTACCTGCCCCCCGGCTACGACCGGGCGGACGCCGACTACCCGGTGCTGTTCGCCCTGGCCGGTTTCACGGGTACCGGACGCTCGTTCCTCAACCACGACTGGTACCAGGAGAACCTGCCCCAGCGCCTCGACCGCCTGATCACCGCGGAGGGCATGCCGCCGGTGATCGTCCTAATGGTGGACGGCATGACCCGCGTCGGTGGCAACCAGTACATCGACTCAGCCGCCGTCGGGCCGTGGGCCAGCCACATCGTGCATGAGCTCGTCCCGTGGGTAGAAAGCGCGTTCCGCGTGCGGCCCGGGCGCGCGCATCGGGGCGTGTTTGGCAAGTCCAGCGGCGGGTACGGCGCGGTGATGATGGCGCTGGAGCACGCGGACACGTTTGCGGCCGCCGCCAGCCACAGCGGGGACGCGTACTTTGAGTATTGCTACGCACCCGACTTCCCCAAGGCGGCCGATGGTCTGCGGTCCGTGGGCGGACTCGGCGCGTTCCTGGCCGGCTTGCACGCACATCGCAAGTTCCCGGACAAGTTGTTCCACACGCTCAACGTGGTGGCCATGGCGCACTTCTATGGTCCGAACGCGGCCGCACCCCATGGGTTCGATCTCCCCTTCGATGAGCGGACCGGAGAGCGCGACGAGGCCGTGTTCGCGCGCTGGAAAACGCGCGACCCGGTCGAGCTCGTGGCCGCCCGCGCCGCGGATCTGAAGCGCCTGGCGCTGCTTTGGATCGAGTGCGGCGCGCAGGACGAGTGGAATCTGCACCATGGCGCGCGCATTCTGAGCGCGCGGCTCACCGCCCACGGCGTGGCGCATGGCTACGCCGAGTTCGAAGACAACCACCGCAGCCTCAACTACCGCTACGACGAGACGCTGCCGCGGCTGGCCGCGGCCCTGCTGTAGGGGGGGGCGGAGCCCCGCAGCCGTGGCCCCAGCAGGGGGGCGGCCGCGTCCAGCCGGGATCTTGGCCCTTGAGCGTCCGTACAGCGGACGGCGCCCGTACAATCGAGGGGCACTTCCCTTCGGAGATCCGCATGCGTGCAATGACCTTCGCGGCGCTGCTGGCGCCCGCGCTGCTGGCCCTGGCCTTCCTCGGAGCGGCCGGGGAGCCGGAAACGGCCCTGCTGAGGCTCCCGCGCGTGCAGGCCGAGGAGCCGCCCGCTGGTGATGACGGCAAGGACGAAGAGGGCAAGGAAGGCGCGGGCAACGAGGCCGGCGAGGACCTTGGCGATCAGAATGTGTCCTTCTCCGAGCAGGTGAACAAGGCCATCGAAGAGGGCGTGAACTGGCTGCGCGCCAATCCGGCCTGGAAGTTCAACATCGGCGATCACGATGTCTATCACTGGGGCCTCGTCAAGGGCACCAAGATCTACGGCGGCGGCACGGGACCGCAGTACCGCCACCCGGCGGGGCCGACGGCGCTGGCGCTGTACGCGTTGCTGAAGTGTGGCGTGGACCCCGACGACCATGAGATCGAGAAGGGCTTCGCGTGGCTGCGCGAGATGCACACGATCACCGAGCAGTACGACGGCACCGATGGGTCCGGATTCAGCTGGACCCACACCCAGGCCGGGAGCGCCTACGAAATCTCCACGATGATCTTGGCGCTGACGGCCAAGTACGACGCCTACAAGAAGACCTCAGGCAGCAAGGCCGCCGTGCGCGCGGGTAAGCTCAAGATCAAGAACAAGGAAGACCGCGAGTGGCTGATTGAGCTCGTCAATGGGCTCATCGAGCGACGTGGGAATCCGGCCGACAATCCCCCGGCGAACGAGCGACTCGGCTGGCGCTACAACACGCCCAAGCTGTCGCTGGGTGGCGGTGGTGGTCGACGCGGCGGCGGCGGCAAGACGTGGAATCGCAACGGAAGCGTGCCGCCTCACGCTAATCAGGACCTCTCGAGCACGCAGCTGTCGGCGATGGCGCTCTTCAGCGCGCAGCGCTTCGGCGTGAAGGTTCCGATCGAGGTCTGGCAAGACATCCTCGCGTTCACGCTTGACCATCAAGAGCCGGACGGGCCTGAGTACGAGCGTCCCACGCCCGGATTTGTGAGCGAGCGCTACGGCGGCAAGCCCAAGGACCGCGTGCGCGGCTTCGTCTACATCAAGGGCAGCAACGACGGCTCCGAGGGCATCGCCACGGGTTCCATGACGGCCTGCGGGATCGCCAATCTCCTGATCACACGCGAGATGCTCGCCCAGGACAGCAAGGTTCGTAAGGAGCTGCTCGACTCGGGCAAGTTGAAGGAGATCGACCAAGCGGTCTTCGACGGACTCGCCTGGCTCGACCGCAACTGGTCGTCGTTCACCAACCCGAAGAGCCGCTACGGCTACCACATCTACTATCTGTACTGCGTCGAGCGGGCGATGGACATCCTCGGCAAGAAGTTGGTCGGTACGCGCCTGTGGTACCCGGAGGGGGCCAAGGAGATCCTGAAGCGCCAGAACCCGGTGGCGGTTGAGATGCCCGACAAGAAGGGCCGGCTGCACTCTGGACAGGGCGTGTTCTGGAACACGAACTCGACGCACGAGCCGCACGATGTGCTCGACACGTGCTTTGCGCTGCTCTATCTCAAGCGCGCCACGCAGGGCATGGGCCCGCCGGTCGCCATTACCGGCGAGGATGGCGGGCCTAAGGACGGTCGGTAGGACCGCGAGGGGACGCGGGGGCACGCGGCGGTAGGCTGCGCGCGTTCCCCGGCTCTGAGGAGACCCCGCGTGAAACTGCACGAGTTCCAGGCCAAGGAGCGCTTCCGCGCCTACGGGTTGTCCACCCCGCGTGGGCTGGTCGCCGACTCCGTCGAGGCCGTGCGCGCCGCCTACGCTGAGTTGGGCGGAGAACTGGCCGTCGTCAAGGCGCAGATCCATGCAGGTGGCCGCGGCAAGGCCGGCGGCGTCAAGCTCGTCCGCTCCGCCGACGAGGCCGCTGGAGTTGCTGAGGCGCTACTGGGCAAGGCCCTCGTCACCAAGCAGAACGGTCCGGACGGCACGATCGTGCGGCGGTTGCTGGTGGAGGAGGGGCTCCCGATCGCGAAGGAGTACTACGTCGCGATCACGCTCGATCGCCAGCGCGAGACGCCGATCCTCATGGCGTCGGCCGAGGGCGGCACCGAAATCGAAGAAGTCGCCGAGCGCAATCCCGGCGCCATCCTCAGGGAAGACGTCGATCCGGTGCGCGGCTTGGCCGAGTTCCGCGCCCGCCGCGTGACGTACGCCCTGGGCGTGCCCAAGCCCCTCGCGCGCGCCTTCGCGGCGACCCTCGTCAAGCTCGCGCGCGCCTTCCTCGACGACGACGCCTCCATGGTCGAGGTCAACCCGCTCGTCACCACGAAGGACGACCGCGTGATCTGCCTCGACGGCAAGATGCTGCTCGACGACAACGCCTTGTTCCGCCATCCGGGCCTCAGCGAGCTGCGTGATGAGAACGAAGAGGATCCGACCGAGGTGCGCGCGAAGGCCGCGGGCCTCTCGTACGTGAACCTCGACGGCAACATCGGCTGCCTCGTCAATGGCGCGGGCCTCGCGATGGCCACCATGGACATCATCAAGTTGCATGGCGGCGAGCCAGCCAACTTCCTCGACGTGGGCGGCAGCGCCTCGGCCGAGCAGGTGACGACAGCGTTTAAGATCATCCTCGGCGATCCGGCCGTGAAGGGCATCCTCGTCAACATTTTCGGCGGGATCATGCGCTGCGACATCGTGGCGCAGGGCGTCGTGGACGCCACGAAGGCGCTCGGGCTCGAGTGCCCGCTCGTTGTGCGGCTGCACGGCACGAACATGGCCGAAGGTCGCGCCATCCTCGAGAGCAGTGGACTGAAGATCACCCCGGCTGGCAACATGCGTGAAGCGGCCACCAAGATCGTGGAGGCGGTGTCGTGAGCATTCTTGTCGGCAAGGATACGCGTCTGATCACCCAGGGCATCACGGGCGAGTACGGTCGCCTGCACACGCTCGCGTGCCGGGCCTACGGCACGAACGTCGTGGCGGGTGTCACGCCCGGCCGTGGCGGCAGCGCCGTCGACGACATTCCCGTGTACGACACGGTGAGCGAGGCGCGCGAGAAGACCGGCGCGAACGCCACCATGATCTTCGTGCCCGCCGCGTTCGCCGCGGACGCCGTGGAAGAGGCCGCCGAAGCGGGTATTGAGCTGATCGTCTGCATCACAGAAGGCATTCCGGCGCTCGACGAGGCGCGCATGAAGCGCATCGTGACGGCGGCTGGCGCGCGGATGATCGGGCCGAACTGCCCCGGCATCATCAGCCCCGGCGAGAAGTGCAAGGTCGGCATCATGCCGGGGTTCATCCACAAGCCCGGTCGTATCGGCGTGGTCTCGCGCTCCGGCACGCTGACCTACGAGGCCGTGTGGCAGTTCTCCGAGCTGGGGCTCGGCCAGTCGACGTGCATCGGCATCGGCGGCGACCCGGTCATCGGTACGACGCACATCGACAGCCTGGCTCTGTTCCAGGAAGACGATGGCACTGAGGCGATCTTGATGATTGGCGAGATCGGCGGCACGGCCGAGGAAGAGGCCGCGCAGTTCGTGCGCGATCACGTCACCAAGCCCGTCGTCGGGTTTGTGGCCGGACGCACGGCGCCAGCCGGCAAGCGCATGGGCCACGCGGGCGCCATCATCGCGGGGGGCAAGGGCACCGCCGCAGAGAAGATGGAAGCCATGCGGGCCGCTGGCATCGCCGTCGCGGAGAGCCCCGCGGACCTGGGCTCGACGATGGCCGAGGCCTTGGCCGCACGCGCCTGACCGACCCGCGGCAGGCTTGACGCTTTCAACACGGGCGCGGCAAGATGCGCCCACAACCATGGGGATACGGTATGCGCAAGCGACTCGCAGCAGAGTTTTTCGGCACGTTCTGGCTGGTCCTGGGAGGCTGTGGAACCGCGGTTCTCGCCGGCTCGCACGTGGGTTGGGTGTCAGTCTGGCCTTCGGCCTGACGGTCGTGACGATGGCGTACGCCGTGGGGCCGATCTCCGGGGGCCACTTCAATCCGGCCGTGACGCTCGGCTTGGTGGTCGCAGGCCGCCACCCCAAGAGTGACGCGCTCGGCTACATGATTTCGCAGGTTCTCGGCGGATTGGCCGCGACGGGCGTGCTCTATGTGATCGCCTCCGGCGTGGACGGCTTTCAGGCCGGTGGCTTTGCCAGCAATGGCTTCGGGGAGCACTCCCCGGCGGGCTACAGCATGGTGGCCGCGCTCGTCTGCGAAGTCGTGCTGACCTGCTTCTTCCTGCTCGTGATCCTGGGGGCGACCGCGAAGGCGTCGACGCCCGCGATGGCCGGGTTGGCGATCGGCCTCTGCCTCACGCTGATCCATCTCGTGAGCATTCCTGTCACGAACACCTCGGTGAACCCTGCGCGTAGCACAGGTCCCGCGCTCGTCGCTGGTGCGGAAGCGCTCGGACAACTGTGGCTGTTCTGGGTCGCGCCGCTCGCCGGCGCGGTCCTTGCCGGTGTCCTGTACAAGTGCTGCTTCGCTGACAAGGACTAACGTAACCCCGCGAGGAGATTCCCCATGTCCACCCGCCGCCGGATTCGGTTCGCCCTGTTGGGCGTGTTGCTCTTGGGTCTCGCGGCGTGTGGTGGTGGGGGCGGGGCTGGTCCGGCCAACCTGTCGCCGGCGCTCCTGACCGGGCCCATGTGCCTCCAGACGTACGGCGGTCTAGGTGGACCGCCGCCGTACCAGTTTGGCCAGTTTGGCCAACTCACGAGTGACGGCCTGGGCATGATCACCAGTGGTGCCGTCACGTCGAACGTGGACGGTGTCCTGACGACCGGCCCCCTCGCAGCCCCGCTCGCGTACAGCATCTCCGCAGCGCACCGCGTCAGTCTGGCCAACGCGGGCACGACACTGCAGGGCGGCATCTCCCCGGCGGGTGACCTCCTCTCGCTCGTAGACGTCCGTCCGGGCTCGGCTCCGACGATTGCCATCCTCGCGCGCAAGGTGACAGGCCTAGCGGCCGCGGCGCTGGCGGGCACGTGGCACATGTGCGCGTTCGTCAGCAACGCGAGTGACGATCGCGCCCTCTTCGGCGGCGTCGTCACGCTGGACGCGACCCTCAACGCGACCGTTTCCGTGGGCATCAACATCAACGGCGCCATCACGCCGGCCGTTGCACCGGTGGCCTGGGGCACAGGCACTCTGGGTGCGAGCGGCTCGTTTGACCTCGCCGTTACCGGTTCGGTCTTCACGGGCGGCGTGTATGCCGGCGGCGACGTGATTGTGCTGTCCGGCAGCAGCAGCGCGACGCACTTCCAAGGCCTGGTCGTGTTGATTCGCCAGTCCGCCACGGCGACGGCCGCCACGTTTTCCGGGACCTACCACACGGCCATCTTCTTCGGCGATACCACGGCGTTCACCGACTACGCCGCGGCCACCAGCACGATTAGCGCTGACGGCATCGGTTCGTGGGTCCTGGGGCCGAGCACGTTCAACCAGAACGGGATCATCACCAACAGTGCCGGCGGCGGCGGCAGCTCGCCCTACATCGTCGCTCCCAATGGCGGGCTCGCGCTCGCGAGTGGCACGTTCGTAGGTGGCGTCTCGGCCTCCGGCCACGTGGCGGTGGTCGCTGGACGCACGATCGCGGGCCAGACGCCGCAGTTCCTGTTCCTGCACCGCTGAGCGCCATCGCAACGTGAAACTTGGCATCGCCCGGGTTGCGCCGTAGGACGGGCTGCCATGCCGGCACCGCGACTTCCCGACTCGTCCTGCGAGAACGCTCGCTGCCCGTGGTGCGCGTCCCCGCTGCGGCCCGTCGAGGTGCATGGACACATCCAGTGCGCCACCTGCGGCATCAACGTCGACCCCTGCTGCGGCGGCGCGGCCACCTACTCGGCGTAGTCCACGAGGCTCTGAACGGGTACGCCGAGCGCGGCCAGCCGCGCCGCGCCGCCCAGCGCGGGCAGGTTGACGACGAACGTCGCGCCGATCACCTCCGCGCCCGCGCGCCGGAGCAACTCGATCGCAGCCGCGGCGGTCCCGCCCGTCGCAATCAGATCATCCACGACCAATACGCGCTCGCCGGGCGCGACGGCGTCTGTGTGGATCTCGACTGTGTCGGTGCCGTACTCAAGCTCGTACGTCTGCTGCAGAGTGGCAGCGGGCAACTTGCCGTGCTTGCGCACGGGCACGAACCCGACCGAGAGCTGATGCGCAACGGCCCCGCCCACGATGAATCCACGTGCCTCGATGCCGGCGACCTTGTCAATCTTGGCGCCGGCCCACGGCGCCACGAGGCGATCCACGGCCGTTCGAAATGCCCGCGCGTCTCGCAGCAAGGTTGTCACATCCCGGAACTGGATGCCGGGCTTGGGGTAGTCCGGGATCGTGCGGATCGCGGCATGGAGGGGATCGATGGGCGTCAGCGTCATGCGCGGCAAGGTACGGATGCGCGGAGTGGGAGGCAAATGCGTTTCAGGGCTCCACGCGCATCTGCTCTCTGCGGGCACCCCACAGAGGCGGTACCCTGGCGCGGAGCGCGGCAGGCGTCTGCCGCGCGCGGAGGCGTGCATGAACTCCAATTGGCGCTGGTTGTTCGACAATGAGTGGCTGCAGCGTGCCGACCTCGAGTCGCTGCGGTCGTCCGCGCGCATGCGCGCGCGCTCCGCGCGTAGGCGTCACCTGGAGACAGAGAGTCGCCTCGACGAGCTCGAGGACGAACTGGGGGAGATGCGACTCTTCACCCGGGCGCTGCTTGCGCTCCTGCAGGAGAACGGCGCCCTCGACCCCGCGCAACTGCGCGCCAAGCTGCTCGCACTCGATGCGGAGGACGGCAAGCAGGACGGGCGGATGGACAAGGAGGAACCGTCAGCGGACAAGGCGCCGACGCCGCCGCCGGTGCCACCGCGCAAGCGTCGACCGTGAAGATTCAGCGCACGCGCGGGTAGGATCAGCCGTCTGCTAGGAGCATCTCGTGCCGCGTCTCGCCAGCCTGCCCGCGTCGTTTCGCCTCGCCGCCGCCTGCTTTGCTGCCCTCGTTCTGGGCTTCGCCCTGCTGGCGCAAGCCAACCTCTGGTACCAGGTCTCCGGCGGCACACCGCCCAGCGCTGACCAAGTGCTCGTGCGCTATCACGGCGATCCCGATCGCACGCGGCTCGATGACGTGCTCGATCCCGTCGCGCATCCGGACGCCGACGATGCCCACAACATGTGGCAGTTCCTCGGTGGCGATGGCTGGAACGACCCGACGACGCAGACGAACCGCACGACCATCCTCACGTGGGTGCGCGCGGGCGCGCCGGAGAGTGGCTGGCAGAGCGTCGCCCCGATCTTCACCGGCATGGGCATGTGTGGCGATTGCCACGCGGCGGGCGGACCGAAGGCTGATCTGCCCCTGACGACCTATGCCCACGTGTTCCCGCTGGCCCAGCCCGGCGGGCGCTATCCGCTCGGGCCGCTGCTCATCAGCGCGCACAATCATCTCTTCGGCTTCGCCGTGTTGGCGCTGCTGTTGTCGGTGGGTGTGGGGTTCACCCGAGCGCCGGCACGGCTGCGCGCGTTGTTGATCCTGGCGGCCTCAGGCGGCGCGGCGCTGGACATCGCCGGCTGGTTCCTCACGCGCGCGTGGGGCGCGCCGTTTCAGTTCATGGTGATGCTCGGCGGCGGGCTGTTCGGAATCTCGAGTGTGCTGATGGCGCTTGCCATCCTGCACGAGGCGGCTTTGGGCGGCCGGTCGTCGGCGGGGAGCGCTGGAGCGGCGGGCGATGGGGCGGCGTAGCCTGCTCCGCCCGCGCGCAACGCCTGCGCTCGCCGCGCTCTCGGTCGTGGCCCTGGTGCTGGGTGTGGCCGCCCTCGCCCGCGCGAAAGACGACTTTCTGCCGCCGCCGCCGCGTCCGGACCGCGAGTTCTACGTCGAGCGTATCGCGCCCTGGATTGAGGCGAACTGCGCCTCGTGCCACCGCGGGGGAGGCGGCGGGGCGTTGCGCCTGGCCGACGAGACGGACCTCCTGTCGGATACCGCGCGCCGGCGCTTGGACTTCGAGCGCATTGCGGCGTTCGTGCTGCCCCGGGCACCGTGGGAGAGCCGGCTCTACCTGAAGGTGCTCGCGGCGGGGGACGGCGGCGATCCCCATGTCGGCGGGTCGTTCCTCAGCACCGAGGACGAGTTGCACGACACGCTGCTCGATTTCTTGTCCGGCGCGACACTCACCAACCTCGTACCCGAAGTGTGGTTCGAGCAACGCGAGCTGCGCGCCAATCCCAAAGACGAGGTGACGCTCGATGGGCGTGGTTCCTACGACCGCGACCGGGACGACATGGCGCACCTTGGGTATTGGTGGACCCTGCACGCGCGGCCCGCGGAGTCGCGCGTTTCCATCGACGACCGGCGGGGTTCACGCATCGTGTTCAAGCCCGACACCGGCGGCACCTACGTATTCACGTTGCGCGTCGGCGACGGCAAGGTCTGGAGCGCGCCGCGGCCGCTGACAGTCGAAGTGTTCTCCAGCGTTGCGGTCGAGCAGCGCGAGCCGGGCGGCATCTCGGACCTCGAACACGCCGACCCCCAGGGCCTGGCCCGCCTCAGGCGGCTGTACCTCGACGTGCTCGGGCGCTCGCCGACGCCCGCGGAGGCGGTGGCGGAGGAGCGTCAGGGCATCGAAGCCCTCGTGGACAACATTCTGTTGCGCGCAGAAATGGGCCGCGCGTGGGTGGAGGAGGTCTCCGTTCGGCTGGGTCTGTATGGCGACTACCGGCCTGAGTCGGCCGAAGCCGCCGACCTCGCGCTGCGCGTACCGGCCGAGAACCTGGCGCCGCACGAGGTCGAGCGCGCGCTCGCGCTGGATCCTGCATTCCTGCGCCGCCATCCCCCGGGTCGTTCGCTGGCGAGTGCCATCGCGCGCCTGTTGCTCGAACGCGAGCCGACGGCGGAGGAGACCCTGGCCGCGGTGGCGCTGGCCGACGGGCAGTCGGCCGACGTGCCGGGCCTCGGCACGCTGGATTCGGCGCGCGCTTGGATCGTCGCCGTCGTGGACTCCGACGCGTTTCGGCGCGCGGCCATGCTGCGCCGACTCGCGCGTTTCGTGGATTCGGGCGCTGCCGACAAGCGCGTGGGCCATGCGTTGCGCGCTGCAGGTGAGGGGGGCAAGGCCTGGCGCGCGTACCTCGAGGAGTTGCTCACCGACAAGGCGTACCTCGAGCGCAAGCAGCTGCGTCCGAAGGACACGGTCACCTTCCTGCGCGGCTTGTTCATCGATCTGCTGGAGCGCAAGCCCACGGACCGCGAGCTCGCAGCGCTCGTGGCGGCCGTCGAGGCGATGGGCGCCGACACGCCGGCGTTCGCTGCGATTGTGCGCATCATGATCGACTCCGGCGAGGCGCCGATACCGCTGTTGGTTGATATCTACGACCTGCCGCGCTGGTTGAAGGACCGCTTCTTGCGGTATCTGGGCCGGCCGCCGACGGCAGCGGAGCTCGCCGCCTACGGCCTAGCGATCCAACACGCGGAGGGCGGCCCCGAGCTCGTCATCCAGGCGCTGCTCACGGGCGCGGAGTACGCGTGTCGATGAGGACGACCACCATCCGCATCCGTGTGCTCGGCCTGCTCGCCCTCGCGCTCCTGGTTGCAGGCGGCGTCCCGCGGCCGTGTGCTGCACGCGGCGGCGCGGCGGCACCGCCGAAACCGCCGCCGCATCCGGCGCACGTTGTGCTCGTGATCCTCGGCGGAGGCGTGCGCGTGGCCGATATGCAGGACAAGGACTGCATGCCGCATCTCGTCGCGTGGGCGGAGGCCGGGCGGTTCGTGAAGGACGTTGCTTCCGACGCGAGCGACGGCTACGAGGCGGCTGGGCGAATCCTGACGGGTCGCGCGGAGCGGCTGGACGGAGCCGCCAAGCCCCGACCGGCGTGGCCGACGCTGGGCGAGTACGTCCGAGCGAGCGAGGCGGTGCCGGCGTCCGGCTGCTGGCTCGTTGCGTTCGAGGGCGGCGATCGGCTCCATCTGGCGCACTCGACCCACGCGCGCTACGGCGCGGTGGTCGCGCCGGCCACGACCTACGGCCAGGGCCCGTTCGCACAGCCGATGGAGTCCTTCCTCGAGCGCATGGGGCGACCGCTGCCGCTCCAGCCGGCGGCGTGGGAACAACTCCGCGGCCTGCGCCGGATCAGCCGGCAGGCGGCGTCCATCTGGTTGCCCGACTCCGTGGATGCTGGTCGGCCCCGGGCTGAGCAGGTCGAGCAGGCGCTGCTGCGCGAGCTCGACCGCAAGGCCCTGCTCAATCGTGGACCGAACCCGCGCGATGAGGAGGTCTTCCGCGCCGCTCGCACGGTCCTCGCCGTGCACCGGCCCGTGCTGACCGTGCTCCTGCTGGGGGAGGCCGAGCAGGCGCAGGCGTCCTACGAGAGCTATCGCGCGATCTTGGCGGCCAACGACGCGGGGCTCGAGCGTCTGCGCCAGGATGTCGAGGCCGATTCCGTGCTGGCTGGCCGTACGACCTTCGTCGTGGTGGCCGATCGGCCCCGGGCTGAGAAGCCG
This sequence comes from Planctomycetota bacterium, assembly GCA_027625315.1. GTDB lineage: Bacteria > Planctomycetota > PLA2 > PLA2 > JAEUHO01 > JAHEIK01. Next base: position 2,446 of record JAQBWE010000061.1, on the reverse strand, counting down.
GACGCTGCGGGACGCCTGGGCGAGGCACCCGCGTCCAAGGCTGGCCGTCCGGTCGGGGTCGTGATCTACGGTCCGGGCCTCCAGCGGCGGCCGCGCCTGAAGGGGCCCCGCGCACTCGAGGATCTGTGCCCCAGCATTGGGCATCTGCTGGGGGTGGAGACCCCACAGGCTACTGGACGGGCTTGGTTGGACTTGCTCGAGCCGCGATGAGGCTGGGCCTCTGTCCTATGGGGTAGGATTGAACGCCGCGCCCGTTCTTGGGGGCGCCAAGGCCGCGGAGTCCCGATGAAGATCACCCTGCCCGAACGTCTCTCCGGAACCCGGGACGCGTTGTTCGTTCTTGAGGTCGCATTTCCCGTCGCCACCGCGGCAAGCGCGGTCGAGGTCAAGACGGAGGGCGCGATCGAAGCGCTCGATCTGCGCGGCACGGGCCCCGGTGGCACCTACGACGTTCCGGTTGGGCTGGAGCGCCTGCATGTACCCATGCGGGTCCGGGCCGACACGGAAGGGGAAGTCAAGGTCACCGTGACCTGCACCAGCGGACCAGACAAGGGCGCGACCGCTTCGCGCACCCTGCTGCTCGAGAAGGGCGTCGTGGCCGCGGGCGGCAGCGGTGCGGGCGGCAAGCTCGCGATCGCCGCCATCCTCATCGCGCTCCTCGGCGGCGGCGCGGCGTTCCTCGGACCGAAGCTCTTCGGCGGCCCCGAAGTTCCGAACCTGGCGGGCTTGAGTGAGAACGAGGCGCTGACCCAACTGCTCAAGAGCGAGTACCGCGCCATCGTCGCGCGCGAGGGCGTCGAGGATCGCTCCAAGCATGGAGTGGTCCTACGCACGATCCCGCCCGCGGGGGCGTCCCTGGACAAGGGCGCTGAGGTGCAGGTGGTGCTGGGTGAGGTCGTGGACGCCCTCGTCAAGGTCGATGGCGTGCAGGGCCAAACCGAGCGCGACGCCGTTGCCGCGCTCAAGGCCGTGGGGCTGCAGCCCGTGACCCGCTACGTCGATGCGGGCCCCGACGACGAGCCCGGACGCGTGTTGCGCCAGTCTCCTGGCAGTGGCCAGTTTGTGGAGCGCGGCCAGGTGGTCGAACTGTTCGTGGCGCGCGCGCCCGAGACGCCCACGCAGCCTGAAGTGCCGACGCAGCCTGAAGTGCCTACGCAGCCCGAGACGCCGACGCAGCCTGAGGTGCCGACGCAGCCCGAGACGCCGACGCAGCCCGAGACGCGGCTCGTGGTCGTCCCCAAGCTCGTCGGCATGCCGCTCGCGGCCGCGGAGAAGGCGCTGGACGCGCTCGGCCTGCTCGCGATGCCCGAGACCAAGGTGGTGACTGATCCGACGGCGGACGGCCGCGTCGTCAGCCAGTTCCCTGAGTTCTCCGCTTCCACGCCGGAGCGGCTCTCTCCGGGCTCGCAGGTCTTCCTGACCGTCGGGCGCTACAAGCAGCCGACCCAGCCTGAGGTGCCGGCCCAGCCCGAGGTACCCACGCAGCCCGAGGTGCCGACCCAGCCCGAGACGCCGACCCAGCCCGAGACGCCGACGCAGCCTGAAGTGCCGACGCAGCCCGAGGTGCCCACGCAGCCCGAGGTGCCCACGCAGCCCGAGACGCCGACGCAGCCTGAGGTGCCCACACAGCCCGAGAGCGTTACGGTCCGCGTGCCGGATCTCATCGGTCTCGATCGCGACGTGGCGACCGGCCTCGTGCGTCAGGCTGGCTTGCGCTACACGCTCCAACTCGAGGAGACGGGCGATCTGCCCGACGGGCAGGTCGTCAGTCAGAGTCCTGAGGCCGGGCGCTCCCTCGGTCGCGGGGACACGGTTGTCATCGTCGTTGCGCGTTCGCCGTCGACCGTGGGTATTCGCGTACCCGACGTCGCGGGCCTCACGCGGGAAGAAGCCGAGCGTGCCCTGCGCGCCGAGGGCTTCCTCGTCACCACGACGTTCAGCGGCGGACCCCTGGTCCAAGCCGGGACCGTTCGGGCGCAGAACCCCGCCGGCGGCTCGACCGCCGACCGTCGTACCTGGGTTGAGATCGTCGTGGTGGGGGGCAGCGGACCGCAGCGCGCACCGCGCGGCGGCGAGCCCGACGCGCCCCTGCGCACCGATCCGGGTGAGCGTCCGACGGTGCCTGAGGGCTCCGGCGCGCTGGACAACGCCCCGACACGCGGGGAAGGTCCGGTGCGCACACCGCCGCCGACCGCGTCGGGCAGCGCGCCGACGCAGGTGGTGCCGACCCTCGTCGGCCAAGACGTGGAGGCGGCCATCCGCGCCACGCTTGAGGCCGGACTCGTTCCCATCGTGCATCTCCGTCGCGAGGCCGACGGGCGTGTGGGCGAGGTCCTTGAGCAGTCGGCCGAGTCCGGCTCGATGGCGCTCGCGGGCGCGCTCGTCTATCTGCACGTGCGGCTCGCCGCGCGTACGGATGAGCGCTACGTCAGCCTCTCGACCGCCC
>JAQBWE010000060.1 GCA_027625315.1 Planctomycetota bacterium | reverse complement strand
AGGACGACGACGGCAATCCCACGCCCCGCATCCACGAAGCCGCACGTGCTCGACAGGACACCTGAACGCATACCTCAGGGCTACTCCTCGGGAACGTGGATAAAGTCCCCGTCACCCGCGGCGGCGAGTCGGCGCAGGAACTCGATGTCCACGCCGAGATTGCCGAAGGCCACCACGTGCAACTTGACCTTCGCGAAGCGGTTGAGGTCTTGGAACCACCCGAGCAACTCCGGCGTGGCCGTGATCTCGCCGCGGGTGGGGGAGCCGTCGGTCAGGAAGTACACGGTGTCCGGAATGTCCTGCAAGCGCGCGGTCAGAGTCGGCTGCTCGTGCAGGCCGAGCGCCGCCTTCAACGCGCCGTGGATGTTCGTCTCCCCGGCGGCCGGCGCCGCCATCACCGCGCCCGCGGCCGACGACGTGTTGCCGCTCGACGCCGGAATGAGAGTCTTCTTCCAGGGGCGGACCTCGGTGGAGAAGAACACGAGGTTGAACTGGGTCTGCGGCTTCAGCTTCTTGATCGCGTCGGCCAGCACCTGCTTGGCGACGTCCATCCGCGTACCGCTCGTCGGGATGTCCCCGAGCATCGTCGAGGCGCCCTTCGGGATGATGATGTTCTTCTCCATGGAGCCGCTCGTGTCGAACACGAAGCCCACGCTCTTGGAGAAGATCCGGCGCCCGTAGTAGTGCGGGTCGTCCGGGTGGGTCGGATCGGGTTTCGCGTACCGGCCCTCGTCGTCGGACTTGGGCGGGGGATTCGGATCGAAGCCGCCGTGCTGCTCCTTCTGCGACTCCCACCACTTGGCCCACGTCGAGGCGTTGGGTCCGAGGTCATCGCCCGAGACCGCCTTCAGGGCAGCGCGGAGCTCGACCTCAAGCCGCCCGCGCTCCTTCTCGAACTGCTTGATGAGCACGTCCATGCAGGACGCCGTGCCGTACTTGGCCAGGGCGCGACAGGCCGTGACCCGCACCTGCCACGCTGGGTGGTCGATGCGCGGCATGGTCAGCAGCGTCGCCTGCTCGTGGCGCGTGGAGAACGAGGCCGCGGCGTCGGCGAGCGCGATCCACGCCTTGTCCTGGCGCTCAGAGAGCGCGGCGGCCACGGGCTCTAGCGAGGCGGGATCGGCAATGGCAGAGAGGGCGTAGGCCGCGTTGGCCCGCGCCAGCCAGTAACTGTCCTGCAGCATCGCTTCGAGCGCCGGTCGCGCGGGCGCGTGCTTGAGCACAGCGAAGACCCGCGCTACGCCGGCGCGGACATCCTTGTCGGAGTCCACGAGCGCCGTGTCGGTGAGCCAGGCGAGCACGGTGGGGTCTTCGACCGTCTCCATGATCAGCTGAATGGTCTCGCGCACGAGGTCCGAGGGGTGCCCCATACGGCCGACGATCACCTCGGCCAATTTCACGTCTTCGACCTTCGCGACGCCGCGGATGCGCCCCGCGAGGATCTCGGGATCGTCCGTGGTGCGGATCGCGTCCCGCTCCTTGCGACCGGGCTCATCCGGGTCGGTGCGTTCGTCCTTCTTGGTCTCGCCCATGGTGTCGCGCTTGCCTGTCAGTCGATCGACCCACCGGTCGTTGAACTGATCCGGCGAGAGGGCCATGCCCTCCTTGAACGCGACGCCTTCTTCATCGCCCCAGCGCAGGTGCTTGAGCACCTTCAGCCAGCGCGCGTTGTCCTCGCGCATGCAGAGGTCCATGAGCGACCACGCGCGGATGTGGTCGAGGTACTCGAAAGCCCCCAGACTGTTGCGCGAGAAGAAGGTCTCGATGGGGTCGAGGCGCCGACCGGCCAGCCCACGGGCCTTCTTGTCCCAGTCCTTGGGCGAGCCCGTCGGCGCGGCCGTCTCGTTGGAGCAAAAGGTCGCGTAGTCCTTGTGGGGCTCCAGCATCTTCTCGAGGAAGTGCGCGGAGCCGATGAACGCCCACTTGGGACAGTACTGCTCCTTGCCGTCGACCTTCACCCAAGTCGAGAAGAGGATGTGGCCGATCATGTGGCGGCAGTAGGCGTGCAGGTTGTCGTCGCTGCGCTGCTCCTGCAGCGAACCCACGAACCCGTTGAATGCGAAGCCCCCGCCGATGCGCGTCGTGCCGCCGCCGTAGAGCATGTCCGTGTTCGCGCTGCCCAGGTACTTCTGGGCGTACGACTCGGCGCGCGAGTGTTTGGACATCAGGTAGACGCCCATCGGGCCACCCTGGCGCATGTCGCCGCCGAACCAGTGCTCGAAGTCGGCGTAGGCACGCTCGCAACGCTCTAGGAAGAGGTGCGCGACCTCGTGGGCGCTGGCCACGCGCGGCGCGCCGCCTTCGGTCAGGACCTTCAGGCGGTTGTGGATGTCGGTCACCACGTAGAACCGCGGCGAAATGGCGATCACCATCTCACCCTTGTCCTTCGGGTCTTGCTCGACCCCCATTTGCTTGTCGAGCAGGGCCTGCACCTTCTCGTCGGGCTTACCGATCAGCGCGTCGCAGGTCGCGCACTCGGTGTCTTTCCAGCACTCGCTGCAGTGCATCCCGTACGAGTAGGCGTGCCGCTTCCAGAAGCACTCCTTGCGCTGGCTACCCCAACAGTCCGCGCCGGTGCCCTTGGGTCGATCCTTCGAGCTGCAGTCGCCACCCGCGAGGATCAGGCCACAGACCGGCGGGTCGGCCGGGGGCCGCATGGGCGAGCGTAGGTACTGCCACGAGGCGAAGCCCGTCTCGCACAGGCACTTGCCTTCCTTGCGGCGCAGCTCGTACGGGGTGAGGTCGTCGTCCTTGCCATGCGCAGGACCGGTCTCGAGCGCCAGCAGGGGCAGGACGAACCCGGCGACGAGCAGGGGAAAGAGGACGACCAGGCGCATGCGCATGCGGGCTCCAGGGGCGGCAGAGCCGTCAGCCTGTCCGCAGTGACGGCCACGATCCGACTGCGACGAGCCGCGCGGGCGCCCCCGTGCAGAGGAAGCGGTGTCCAGAGGGAGCGGTGTGCAGAGGAAAAGGTGTGCAGAGGAAGGTGTGCAGAGGAAGCGGCGTGCACCGCGCGCGGGCCGCCGCGGGTGGCCCGCCGTCAGGCGGACGCACGGCGGCCAGCGGGCGCTCCCGAGGCGGAGAAGCCAGCACTCCGGAAGCGGAGAAGCCAGCACTCCGGAAGCGGAGAAGCCAGCACTCCGGAAGCGGAGAAGAGGGTCGGCGGCAACTTTCTGGAGAAAAGGGGAAATGTGTGGAATGAGAAGGAAAGTTTTACGCTGTCGAGCAACCGCCAACCCCAAAGTCGGCTGCAAAGCGGTCCCGCGGGGCGACCGCCCAGAAGAGGGGCGCAGCGATCCGCTCCCCCCTTCCTCTGTCTCTCCGCATCATAGGCCGGTGCGCACCTTCGATGCCACGGTTTCGATTCTGGGCGGGACGTGCCCCCGCGGCCAGATAGGGACGAAAGTCCCTAGTAGTTGTTGCCGACTGATTCAGGTGGGCTAGGTTCCTCCCGGACTAGTGGGTCAAGGACCGTGGTGGGTCCCCGCAAGGGGGGGGTCCCCATGGACATCATGAAAAACGACTATGGCGCTTCGAGGCGCGAAGAAACCGGGCTCTCCGGCCGATCGACGGCGGGCGAGCGCGGTGTCGTTCTGATCTGGGCGCTGCTGACGGCCTTCCTGGTCGCTGGCATCGTTCTCACCGCGACGGAAGAGATGCGGGCCATCGACGAGACGGCCGCCTTCGACTTCTCCGCGGGCGGCCAAGCCGAGGAAGTGGCCCAAGCGGGGCTCACCGAGGCCTACGCTTGGTTCCGCCGCCAGAGCTCGCAGCCGGTCATGGGCTTCGCGCCCAAGGGCCTGCCGCCGAGCCTGCGCGATCCCCACACCCATCCCAAGGCCAAGAAGTTCGAGTCGAGTGGCAAGTCGAGTGGCAAGAGCTCGGGCAAAGCGCAGCCGGACCGTGTTGCGGCCGAGCTGACCGCCGACGACTTCTACTCGCTTGAGACCGTCGAGAGCGAGACGCCCGAGCTGGGCCTCGTGCGGACCTTCGAGATCTCGCCCGGTATCTGGGCGCGCTACACCATCCAAAAGGGTGAGGGCGCCGAGCCCTACGCCGATGCCAACGGCAACGGCGTGTACGACCGCGGCGAGGCCTTCACCGACCAGAACGCCGACGGCAAGTGGAACGCGGGCCGCTACACCCGCGACGTGTCCGACGCCCGCGGCATCAACCCCCGCGGCAGCGTGTGGTACCTCACGGCGGTCGGCGAGATCTTCAAGAAGGTCGATCCGAAGCTCGCGCTCGGCGAGGGCGCGAACGTGCGTCTGGCTCGGAGCGTCTGGGGTCAGGAGATTCGTCGCCTGACCATCGCGCCGCCGGCCTCAGCCGCGCTGTGTGTGGCCGACGCGGGCAAGCTCGCGCTTGGCGACAGCTGCAAGATCGCGGGCATGACCGCGATTGCGACGACCGAAGGCTCGGACGCCCCGGTGGGATCGACGGAGAGCATTCGTGGTGGTGTCACCGGCCTGGCCGGGTTCGATGCGAGCCCCGAGGCGATCTTCGCCCTCCCGTGGTCGAAGCTCATGTCGATGGCCGACGTTAGCACCTCAGATGCGGCACACGGCCTCCCGGCCAAGCTGCCGGAGGCGGGCTTGATCGTCGTCAGCGGCGACGTCACCTTCGTCCGTGGTCGTGCCCTCCGGGGCAGCGCTGTGGTGTGCGTGAAGGGCGACGTCAAGATCGATGCGGGCTCGGACTCGCAGTTCGACGGCGTCCTCTACGTGGACGGCAACCTGGTCGTGCACGGGCCCACGCAACTGCGCGGCACCGTGATCTGCACCGGCAAGGTGGTGCTGGGCGGTCGTGGCTCGGACCATGTCGCGCTCGAGCACGACCCCGTGCTCGTCACGCGCATGTTGCAGCGCGTCGCGCAGTACCGCACGTCGAAGGCCCCCTTCCGCCTGCGCGACAAGGCCGACAACAGCAACACCGCCAGCGACCCGACCCCGGGCCCCGACGGCGATCCGACCCCGGATCCGGGTCCGGACGACGATCCGACGCCCGGCACCTCCGGCAAGAGCGGCAAGTCCGATCCCTGCGCGAAGCACTCGGCGAAGTCGAGCGGCAAGTCCTCGGGCAAGTCGAGCGGCAAGTCCTCGGGCAAGTCGAGTGGCAAGTCCTCGGGCAAGTCGAGTGGCAAGTCCTCGGGCAAGTCGAGTGGCAAGAGCTCGGGCAAGTCGAGTGGCAAGTCCTCGGGCAAGTCGAGCGGCAAGAGCTCGGGCAAGTAGTCAAGTTCGCTTCACCGTCGCGCCCCATCCTTCGCCGGGCGCGGCACTCGTTCGCATCGTTGCCCCCGGGGGGTCCCCCCGGGGGCAGCCCTCGTTTTGCCCTACGCGTTGCCCATCGGGACTAACCCGCGGCCGCTCGCAGCGCCGATAGGGGATGCGCTTCGTATCCACGGCCGTAGCTGGCCGAGGGAGAGTCCCATGCGCCGACCGTCCGGTTTCAGTCTGATCGAGATCTTGATTGCCACAGCCCTCGTCGTGGTGGCTGCCATGGCCGCCGTTGCGTACGTGACGCGCGCCGCCGGCCATGCGGACTGGTCCAAGGACAAGCTCTTCGCGCGCCAGAAGGCGCTGAGCATTCTCGCGGAATTGCGCGGCTTCGTGGAGGGCGGCGGCGGCGAGGTCGCGTCCGACCTCGACGGCTTCGACGACGGGCTCGATCTCAAACCGTCCCTTACCATCTCGCCGGATGAAGACGACGCGGGTGCGTTCGTCAGCCCGGAGCACCCGCTCTCGGGCAACCATTTCAACGAGCGCTACGGGCATTGGAATTGGTATCGCCGCATCACCGTGCGCCGCTACCCGGACTCTGACTCCCGCGACCTGCGCATCTGCACCGTGCGCGTCTACCGGGTCTACCAGGAAGACGAGTTGCCGGGCATCAAGATGGCCGAGGTCTCGACTGTCGTGCGCACGGTGGCTGAAGTCAAGCCGAGTACCCGTGTGTTTGATGTCTACCTGCTGGCGCTGGAGAACGTGCCCGGTTGGTGGGTGCACCTGGACGCCGTGCAGCCCTACGTCGATGCCGCACTGGCTGACCTCGAAATCCGCAATCCGGGTCTGAAGTTCCGGGCGCACTGGATCACCAAGCTCGGCTACGGTCGGGACGACGAGTACGCGCCCTACACGAACCTGGCTCGCGAGAGTACGGACGACACGGCTTGGACGTACGTCTATCCGGGCGCCATGCCGGCGGGCTCGACGACCTCGAACTACTACACGCCCAACCGCATGGAGGCGCGTGTCAATCTTGACGGCGAGAACAGCGCGAGCTTCCTCAACGACGCCCAGACGCAGGAGCCGTACAGCGATCAGAATGGCAACGGGCGCCGCGACGCGGGCGAGATGTTCACCGACCAGAACGGCAACGGCGTGTGGGACGTTGGCAATCCGATGCCCTATGCGTTCGCCGATCAGCACAACCATTGCAAGCGGGTCCAGGAAGCCTACGCGCGCTATGCACAGCGCTTGGCGCTGGGTCTCGAGACAGAAGACACGCTGACTTTGCGCCTCCTGCTCGATCATATGAACCTCGAGCCTGAAGAGTACCGCCAGGCGATTCTGATCAACCTGCACGGCGAGCTGCTCCCGATGCCGCCCGTGCGCAACGTGAGCGACGCCGCGAAGGATCCCGAGGGCCATCCCGGCTGGCGCGTCGTCGCGCACCCGGAGCGCCTGCGACCCAAGCGCGTGGCGGGCAACGATGCCGCCTCCGACGCGCCGGTGTTTCGCGTGTACGGCTACAAGACATCCTTCCCGACGGGCCACGAGGCCCTGATGACGCAGGCCGAGCCGTACACCGATACGGACGGCAGCGGCGCCTGGGAGCCGGGCGAGCCCTACCTGGACTGGAACGGCAACCTCCGCCGCGATGCGGGCACGCCTCTGAGCATGACGCTCTCCGGGGGGCCGTTCACCGAGGCGCTCATCGGCAGCGGCGACTTTGCGGCCCGGCCCAACGCGACGACGAACCCGTCGATCATCATCGAGCGACTCGCGGGCGGCATCGATGCCGACGGCGACGCCGTACCCGACGCCTACTCAGATTGGACGCGCGCGGCGCGTTACCCCGAGCCGTTCGTGGACGCCAACAGCGACGGACGTTGCCAAATCGCAGAGGCGTTCCTCGACCTCGACGGCGATGGGCTGCGTGGACCGAATGAGCCGTTCACCGACCGCGACGGTGATGGCGTCTACACCGCCACTTCCGAGTCGCTCACCGATGACAACGGCAACGGCCGCTTCGACGACGCGCTGCCCGCCGAGCCCTTCACCGACGCCAACGGCAACGGACGCTGGGACGGCCAGGAGCCGTACTGGGATCGCAACGGCAACGGTCTCCGCGACGGCCCGACGACGCTCATCCCGCCGCCGTGGATCCCCTGGAACCCGGCGCTGTACAGCAGCAGCAGCTCGACCGCCATGTACATCAGCCAGTACGGCGAGCCATTTCTCGACCTCGACAACGACAAGCAGTGGGACGCCGCCGAGGCGTTCTTCGATAGCAACGCGAACGGCGCATGCGACGGCGGGTTCGAGCGTGGCGAGATGTGGTACGAGATCTCGCATGACGCCGGCGCCCAGCGCACGGTGCTGACGCTCCATGGCACGCCCTTGGAGACACCGGAGCTGTCGGGCAAGGGTCTGGAGTCCGACTGGCGTCTGTACGACCTCGAGTACGTCCCGTGCCCCACGCCGGCCACGGCCGCGGCCGGCGGCGACCGGTTCGAGCAGGATCTGTTCACCGACGGCGATGTGCCCAAGAACACGGCGCGCTGGCGCGTCACGCTGCCCCTGGCGCAGGTCCGCCGCGCCTTCGAGAGCAGCCCCGGCGCCCAGAACGGCGACACGCGGGATGTGCTCGTGCACTGCGAGACCCGCATTGGGACCGATCTCACGACCGGCGCGATGTGGCCGACGCGCGTTGCGCCGCAGAACGCGAGCCGTACCTACGCGTGGTTCCATGCCTCGCCCGAGTCCGTGCCCTTTAGCGAGCGCCATCAGATGCTCGGCGATCCGCGCCACTGCCCCTACGCCGACACGGATCGCCACGGCGATACGGCCCCGCACGGCTATAACTGGATGTGGGACAACTTCGTCAGCGGCGCGGACGACCACCGCGCCGACTGGCTCGCGTTCGACACCAACCGCATGCGCGATAGCTGGCGCAACCGAATGGCCACGGACGTGCCGCGGCAGTTGCAGTGGTTGCGACAGGCCGTGGTGAAGAGCGGCGCCACGATGATGACCCTCTCCGGCTTCTCGTTCTTCCACCTGAGCCAGGGTGGCGACGTCGGCTACGACGACGCCAACGGCTACCCGAGTGGCGTGCCGCTGAGCGGCCTGCCCTTCGGCCAGGCGGGCACGGTCTACGAGAACACGCTGCAGGCGTCGCCCGGAACCGCCGGGATCGCGGGCAGCACGAAGTTCGTGCGCACGAACGCTGGCGCGAGCGCCGGGATCCGCAGCGGCGGCTACTGGTGGTCCAAGCCGTGGCTCGGCGAGTTGTTCCCGGACGAGGCGTACGCCACTCAGTGGCAGCCCCACGGCAACCTGCGCGCCGGTCTCGCCGCCAGCGGCGCCGACCATCGCTTGGTCCAGCGCTCGCACATCACCTCGCAGCAGCGGCCCCAGGGCACCACGCTGCCGAACTCCGTTTCGCAGCTCGCGTTCGAAGGCTGCACGTCGTTCTTCAATATTGGCACGCCCACCGAGACGTTCCATCATCAGTTGCAGGACGGCACGACGGGCTCGCTCGTGGGGGAGGGCTTCGAGCTCGCCGCCAACTACGGGTACCCCATGCCAACGACCGTGGAGCTCAGCCGGCCGTTCCACCTTGAGACCTCGTTCAGTGGCGGTGTGGGCAGTGAGTGGGCCTACACGGACGCCTACCCGCGCCACGAGGCGACGCTGGTTCGTCGGTACTACGACCACGCTTCGGGGGCGACCGGCAGCGGCCTCGTGCGCTTGAGCGATCCGGGCACGGGCGACGCGGGCTTCCTCGTCGTGAACGGCCTCGACCGTGCGGCGGCCACGGGAACGACCTTCGTGTCCCGCTACTCGCTGCTCACGGTCGTGCACAGTGCCCTGGCTGCGGGCCATCCCGCGGAGGCCGAGCCCATTCCGCTGCTGCCGCGCATCGAGCTCAAGAGCCCGACCATGATGACGGAGCTCGACAACCCCGCGACGATCTCGGTCTCCTGGAAGATCGAGTGGAAGCGCTGGGACGGCTTGAAGTACACGGACGCCTTCCCCGACGACTACGCCGGGGACGAGCGTGAACTCGCCTATCGCTTGATCTACTCCAGCGACGGCGGCACGACGTGGCGCAACATGAAGACCGACGAGATCACGGAGCCCGGTCGCATCGACTGGGTGAGTGGTCTTGGACCGGACAGCACGCGCATGTGGAGCGACTGGAACGCCGGTGACGACGAGACGTGGACTTGGCCTGTGCCGGTCGATCAGTTCCCGGCGGGTTCCTACTTGGTCCGGGCCGAGGTCTTCCGGCGCGACCAGGGCTGCGGATACGCCATGCACGAGGAGAAGATCTATGTCGATCGCTAACGCCGCGCACCTTCGGAGCCGCCTGCGCGCAGCTTCTGAGGCCGGCTTCTCGCTGCTCGAGGTGTCGGTTTCGCTGTTCCTCGTCGTCATCATGGCGTTGGTCGTGGAGCGCACGCTCGAGTCCACGCGCAAGGCGGAGGTGTATCTCTCCGCCGTGCGCAAGGCGACCGAGCGCGGTCACCAGCTGACCTACGAGATCCGCGAGTTGGTCACGGCGAGCCGCCGGCTGTTCTCCAATGACGACGAAGGTCGTGGCTATCTCGCCGCCTTGGACATCTCCGATAACCCGGTCATGCCGGGCGCGCGCATGCCGGTCGTGGACCCCCTCGGGCGTCTCGGGCCGGACGCCGACGGCACCCCGCTGACGGGCAACCTGCTGCTATTCGTAGGCGAGACCGACGCCACGGCGGCGATCGCCGACCCCGACGGCCCTGTCATCCGCTCCATCGACACGTACCGCTTCGTGTGTTGCTACCCGCGCCGCGCCGGCCGCAAGGTCGTCGTGAACGACATCAACAGCCCGACGGCTGTCGACATGGTCGTGTGGCAGAGCGAGGAGTTCCCCGACTACAAGCAGATCATGGCGATCGCGGACCCAACGGAGCGCAGCAACGTGGTCATCGACCTCGTGGACCGGTTTGGGGTCACGATGGCGTGGGACCCAGCGGGCGCCGTCGACGACTCGTTCTATGCCCTCGACGCCAGCGGCAATATTGCCGTCGCGCCGGAGGCGGATCCCCTCATCAAGGAGGATCCGGACGTGAGCCAGGGCGGTCGGTTGGTGTACGCCAACGTTCAGCTAGCCGCGACCGACAACGCCGACGCCAAGCGGAAGGCGTTGTTCTCGACCGACGATCCCTCCCATTGGACCCCGAACGGGTTCGAGGTAAAGATCGTCGGAGCCTCCGGCTCTCGTAAAGTGTGGATGCACCTCGTCGTCGAGGTGCAGGCCGATGGTGGCCGAGTGGCGGTGCAACCGTGCACGATCATCGCAAGCGTCAAGGACCTCTAGAGCCTGAGGGCGGTGCGCCCGCGGGCAAGCCCGCGCGCGGACCCCTGGGCTCTGCGGCGTTCTACGTCGTGCTCGCAGCGGGCGCCTTCCTCGTGTGGAAGCTCTTCACCGGCGGCGGTGGCGGCCCCTGCTGAGGCCCGTAACGCGTCCGGTCGGACGCCCGTTCGGTGCCTCCCGCGACTTCGCGTAGCATGCGCCCTCGTTCACGGAGGGTCTAACCATGCTGAGTTCTATCACCCATCGCAACCAGCACGGCGGTGCTGGGATCATCATCATCATCGTCCTGGTCGTGCTCGCGATCGGCGCGGTTGGCCTGTTCTTCCTCGCGAAGGCGGGCATCGGCATGATTGCCGAGCAGGTCAAGGTCGACATCCGCGACAACCCGGTCATCCAAGAGCACATCGGCGAGATCCAAGACATCTCGATCGACCTGACGGCGTCCGGCGCCGCAGGGGGCAACGAGACCTTCGTGTTCGACATCAAGGGCACGAAGGGCAGCGGTCAGCTCACGGCGACCATCGTCACGAAGGGTGCCGACCAGGAGAAGGTGACGGCCGGCACGCTGCGCATGGCGGACGGCACGACGCACGAGCTCTTCCCCAAGTAGCGCGCGACCGAGGGGCCGCCGTACGCCTGGAGTCGTTGCGGCTGGCCACTCCGTGGCCCTGCTACGGCGAGGCCTTGCGACTGGTTACTGCGTGGCCTTGCGGCTGGCGAGATAGGGCAGCAAGCCCGCCAGGAAGATGACGGGTCCCATCATCTCCATACCCTCTTCCAGGGCGACCCACATCAGGTACTCGGTCGTGCCGAGCAAGCCCCAGTCTTGGTACTTGTCGGTGGCCTGTTCGACGCTGAGTGCGCCGCCCAGATAGACGGCGCCGCCAACGATGGCGAAGAGGGCTAGGCGCCAGCGGATGTGCCACAGGAATGGCAGGAACGCCGCGCCGATCAATCCAGCCACGTAGAGGCCTTCGTAGGTCCAGCGCTCGCGCTCCCCAGGCAACTCGCTCTTGTACTCGTTGAGAACCTCATGGCCCGCGATCACCTCGTCGATCGAGAGCCAGTGGAACCCGATGGCGAGGATGAACCACCAGACGTGCCAGATCTCGCCGGCGCGCTTGACGCGCTTGGCGTGATGCCACAGCAAGCGACCGACGAACAGCAGCGCGATGGCGCTGTAGTAGGTGCCGAAGCTCGTCTCGGTGTCGAGATCGAAGTGCCTGACCATGAACCAGCGCAGCCGATCGGGGTCACCGTCGTACTTCTCGAGGGCAATCTGGAAGTAGAGGAACATCGCCGTGATGTGAACGAACACGATCACACACACGAGCAGCGCCAGCTTGAGGGGCAGCGTCCGCGCGTCATACGCATTGACGAACGTGTAGGCGGATAGTCCGTCGGGGGTAGGGGGCGTACTCGCCGCGCCCGCGGCTGATTGCTTGTTCTTGCCCATGCGGATTAGGGTTCAATCTGCGTCGCGACGGCCACGGTGCCCTTGGGGTCCTGCGCGATCAGGGCCAGGAAGCCGTGCAGGAACAACAGCGGCCCGAACAACTCAAGTCCCTCCTCCAGCGCCGCCCAGGCGTGGTACGAGAACGTCCGGTCGTAGTCTTCCGGGCGCGGGGTCCAGAGATCGACGCACACGCTGCCAAAGCCGTACATGAGCCCGCCCGCGACGGCGAACATCGAGAATCGCAGGCCGCAGTGCATCAGCAGCGGCACGAGAGCGGCCCCGAGCAGCAGCCCGACACTCAGGCCAATGTTCGCGACCGCCTGGTACCGATCGCCGCCACCTCGATCGGCCGCTTCACCGACCAACTCATGTAGATCGACCACCTCTTCGATCGACAGCACGTGGAACAGGACGGCGAGCAGGAACCACCACACGCACCACACCTGGCCCAGGCGTTGTACGGCGCGCGCGTGGTGCCACAGCAGGCGACCACAGAACAGGAGCGAAACGGCGCTGAAGTACGTCCCGAGGCCTTCTTCCGAATCGACGTCGAACACGGAGACGGCGTACCACTTGATGCGGTCCTCGGCGCCTGACTCGAGCGACGAGAAGTAGATGCGCATCAGGATGAGGTGCAGGAGCAGCAGGGTGGCGGCGACCAGCGCGAGCCAGAGGGGCAGGTTCTGGGCGTGGTAGCGGCTGGCAAATGTGTAGACGGACAGCCGAGCCGGGTCCGGGAGCCGGGCCCTGGTGCTTTCGACCGCACCCTGCGTCCCGACCTTGGCCATGGCCCCTCCGTGGGCGTAGCGCGAGCCCGGCGACTCCGCTGCGTCCCTAGTCGGCTCGCGGGGGGGGAGGTCTGTACCTCCTGATTGGCGCACTGTTCGCTTGGTGGGCGGCGAATCTGCCCCAGCGCGGCCCCGGCCCTGGTCGACAGATGGATACGGCCCACGTCCCGGAGCAATCTGGTGTCCCCTCCGACCATGCAATCCCGCGCCCCGTCCCGATCCGCTGCCCCGCCCGCGCCCCGCCGCCGCCTCGGCGCCGGCCGCTCGGGCCAGGTGTTCGAGGAGTTCCAGGCCGACGGCTCGCGGCTGGCGTGCAAGGTGTTCCTGCCCGACCGGGCCAGCTCGATCGTCAACACGGTGTTGACCGGGGCGGTGAATCCCTACCGCTGGGACCGGCATGCGGTCGAGTGCGCCGTGCTGCGGCGCCGGATCCTGGAGACCCTGGTCGCCGGGTGGTTCGCGGGCCGGGTACGTCTGCCGGCAACGGATGGCGCGTGTTGGAACGAGTCCGCCCGGGCGTTCGAGTTGCGCGCCGAGTTGATTGCGGGTCGTCATGCGATGTTGCGCCACCCGCTGGCGGGCGTCGCGGCGACGGAGACTGCCGAGCTCGTGCGCGAGGTGCTGCACCCGCTGCAGGGGCACCTTGAGGCGGCTGGCTTTGACGGGCTGCTCTGGCAGGCCGGTCGGGGCAACCCCGTGGCGGCGGCGAACTTCATGCGCGCCGAGGAGGGCGATCGCGCCCGCTGGGTGTGGATCGACGCGGAGTCGGGCGTACCGGCGCTGTTCCCGCTTAACCCATGGTACCTGCTGCGCACGTACTTGCCGCTCTGTGTGAAGCACGAGCGGCCGTTGTTTGACGACGTTGATGTCCCCCGTTTGCGCGCGTACGTCATGGAGAGCCAGAAGGCGCTGACGGAGCGCTTGGGCGAGCGTGGTGTGGCGCGGCTGAGGGCCGACGTGGACGCACTGGAGGCGAGTCAGGCCCGCTGGCGCTCGTTGCCGCGTCATCGACGCAGCGTGGCGTCCTACCAGGCGACGGGGAAGATCACGCGCGAGCAAGCGCGGCACTACATCGACAAGCCTGTGCGCTGGCTGGCGCGGCTGGCGGGGCGCGCGTGCGTCCGGGCGCCGGCGAAGTTGTGGGGCGTCGTGCGGCCGTGGGTCGCAAAGCTGAATCCGCGCCATGTGGCCGCGGCGCTGGGTCGGTACGGCCGCTTCTTTTTGTCGCAGGATGTGCGTACGCGCTGGGCGCGTCGCCATGTGCGTCGCCGCGTGCTGGACTGGCGTGGCCGCGGGTTCCTCGACCTGAACGGCGTGCGCGCTGTGCGCGAGTCGATGGCGGGGGGCAACGCGGCGGAGTATGTCGCCGACTTTGGCGTGCATTTGGCGATCAAGCCCGCGATCAAGTTGATGGTGTGGGGGCTGATCCCTGCTCTGAAGATGATGGGCGTGATCGACAGTTGGTGGCTTGTGGGTGCGCTGGCGGTGTACGGCGGTGCGATCGGTCGCACGGTGTACACGTTGGGCCGCACGGTGCAGGCGCTGATACGCGGTCGACCCGCGCCTTGGATTGCGCTGGCGGCGGGATTGCTCCCGATCGTGGGTAACGCGGCCTATCCGTTGCAACTGTTGGCGGCGACGCACGCGCGCGACGGGTTGGTGGCGAGATTCTTGGTGCACGACATCTTGTCGGGCGTGGGCCGTCGGCTGCCGATCTGGGGTGGCAAGGACACGCTGATGGAGCACTGGTTCAACCGACTGGCGTGCCTGGTGACGCGGGCTTAGCCCGCGCGGCGCGGCGCTTGCCGGGCAGCCGGGCACCTGGTGGGCCGGGCGGTGTAGGCTCAGGGGCGCGGGCCTGTAGCTCAGTCGGTTAGAGCAGGGGACTCATAATCCTTTGGTCGGAGGTTCGAGTCCTCCCGGGCCCACCACTCTCCACCCCCGATTAACAGGGGCCTGGGGGCTGTCGGCCCACCTCCGGAGAATGGGGTCTGCCCTTCGCGTCAGCACTCTGGCGTCAGCAAAGGAGGCCCAGATGGCTTCAGCATGGATCCGGTGGCGCAAGAACCGCGACGGAATCAAACTCGCGTCCCTCCAGTGGCGGGACGCCGAGGAGCGCATTCAGTCCCAAGCGCTGAGCACGAGCGACGAGCGCGTGGCGCACGTCTACCTCGACGCGAAGCGTCGCGAGTTGGGCAAGCCACGCAGCCAGCGGAGGACAGCCTCTCAGAGTCTGCATGACACCCTGGAGGGCTTCCTCGCAGAGAAGGCGATGAACTGTCGCCCGGCTACGGTCGAGCAGTACAGGCAGCGCCTGGAGTGGCTCTTTGCTGCCTGGGCCGACATCCCGCAGCCGAGGTGGGACCGGGCGCTCT